>DMVN01000156.1 GCA_003476685.1 Acidobacteriota bacterium
TCCTGGAAACGGGCGAAAGCCTGCTCAGTCATACCCAGCGCCAGGTATTCCTGTCCGGCCAGGTAATTCACCTGGGCTTTAATGAAATCGTTCGTGGTGCTGTTGAGCACACCCATGAAGGTCCGCAAGGCAGATTCATGGTCTCCGAGGGCAGCATACGTCTGGCCGGCTTTGACCGCCATAAAAACCGGGTCTGCCAGCTGATCGGAACTGAAAGCAGCTTCGTAAGCAGCGAGGGCACCGTTCAGGTCGCCTGCTGCTGTCAGGGCATCGCCGCGTAATTCCTGTACATATGCGGTTAGCACACCCGGCCGGGCATCCAGGTATGCCTGGAAGGCAGAAGCAGCTTCTGTATGGCGCTGTTCAGCCTGGTATACCTGCCCCAACACAAACAGGGCGGTTGGGTAGGCTCCGGTGGCCTGGTAATTCTCTGTAACGGTTGTAAGCGCCTGGATGGCGGCAGTGGTGTTGCCCATTTTGAAATGGGTTCGCCCGAGTCCTGTCAGGGCGGATGCCTGGGTCTCAGCATCTGAAGCCTGCACCAGTGCGGATTCAAATTCCAGCAAAGCCTGGTCATATTCCCCATTGAACAACAGCACATCAGCCTGCTCGACCCGCGCTGCCGGGATAGGAGTCGGTGATGGTGTTGGTGTTAGGCTGGGAGACGGGGTTGAAGTAGGAGCGGGAGAGCTGGTCGGTCCAAGGATACCGGTATTGCGGATGCCATCCGGAACAATGCCGCAGCTGCTTAAGGAAAGCAGGATGGCAATGGTAAGGAAGAGTTGGATAAATTTGCCGGCTTTGTTCACTGATGACATGGTTACCTTTGCAATGTCCCTGTATGGCTTATACCTAAAGACCGGGCTGCTGTCAATGCCTGCCTTGTGTAATTGTACGCATTTCTCCTTCATAAATACAGCTATTCTTTGACAGTTTGCTTATGTCATAGTACACTTGTTTTCGTTGCAGGCAGCGCTCTCACTGGAGGGCGTTTTTTATGCAGCCTATTTACAAGGTGGAAACAGGCATGAAGATCATTTGTACCGGTTCTGTCGCATACGATTACCTGATGAAATTTCCAGGGTACTTTAAAGACCACATCCTCCCGGACCAGCTTGAAAATATCAGTTTATCCTTCCTGGTTGACCAGATGGTCAAGCAGCGCGGGGGAGTTGCCCCGAACATCGCCTATACCCTGGCTTTACTGGGCGCAAGGCCATTGTTGTTCGCCACAGTCGGCGAGGATTTCATGGATTACCGCCAGTGGCTGGAAAACAAAGGGATTGACACCCGCTTTGCGCGGGTAATCCCCGGCAAATTCACGGCATCTTTCTTTGTCAATACCGACCTGGCCAACTCGCAGATCGCCAGTTTTTATACCGGCGCAATGGCGGATGCGGGCAGCATGTCGATTTCTGAGGTTAAAGGTGAAAACCCCGACCTGGTCGTGATCTCGCCCAATGATCCCGGCGCCATGCTGAAGTACGTAAACGAATGCCGTGACCTGGGCATACGTTACCTGTATGACCCCAGCCAGCAGCTTGCCCGCCTGGGAGGGCAGGAATTGTGCGAAGGCGTTGAGGGTGCATACAGCCTGTTTGTAAACGAATATGAATTTGGATTGCTTAAGAAACACACCTGCCTGACTGATAAGGAAATTGAGAACCAGGTTGAGATCCTGGTGGTAACCCTGGGAAGGAAAGGCGCTGAGATCTACACCGGAGGCAAGAAGTACTCCATCCCGGTGGTGCCTGAAACCCACGTTGCTGACCCGACTGGTGTAGGAGACGCCTTCCGGGGCGGATTCCTGAGCGGCTGGCGCCTGGGTTTGGACTGGCAGACCTGCGGCCAAATGGGTTCGATGGCTGCCACATACTGCCTGGAGCAGGTGGGCACCCAGAGCCATGCGTTTACCCCTAAAGAGTTTGTAGCCAGGTACCGGCAGCATTTTAATGATGACGGCGCGCTGGACGTTTTATTGTAAAATTGATCATCCGGCACATACCCGGATGGGAACCAACTGGAGGAAGATAAATGTCAAATTATGATGTCAAAGATATGAGCCAGGCTGAAGGCGGCCGGCTGCGCATTGAATGGGCTGAACGTGAGATGCCTGTCCTGCGCCAGATCCGTGAGCGCTTTGCCAAAGAACGCCCCCTGGCAGGGGTACGCATGTCGGCTTGTTTGCATGTGACCACCGAGACCGGCAACCTGATGCGCACACTGCAGGCTGGTGGAGCGGATGTGGTACTGGTTGCATCCAACCCGCTTTCCACCCAGGATGATGTGGCTGCATCCCTGGTTTCACATTTTGAGATCCCGGTTTATGCCATTAAAGGCGAAAGCAATACAGTCTATTACAAGCATATCGAGGCTGCATTGGACCACAAGCCGCAGATTACCATGGATGACGGAGCCGACCTGGTTTCCACCCTGCACCAGAGAAAAACGGGGCTTCTGGCTTCAATAATCGGGGGCACGGAAGAGACCACCACCGGGGTCATCAGACTGCGCAGCATGGCCGAGAATAAAGTACTGGCTTATCCCATCATTGCCGTCAACGACGCCCTGACCAAACATCTGTTTGATAACCGCTATGGAACTGGCCAGAGCACCATCGACGGTATTCTACGCTGCACCAACATCCTGCTGGCCGGGCTGACCGTGGTGGTCTGCGGCTACGGCTGGTGTGGCAAGGGCGTGGCCACCAGAGCCAGGGGAGCAGGGGCCAGGGTTATCATCTGCGAGGTCGACCCCCTGAAAGCCCTGGAGGCTCTCATGGACGGTTTTCAGGTTATGGCTCTGGCTGAAGCGGCCCGGGTCGGGGATGTTTTTATTACCGTCACCGGCAATAAGAATGTCATCCGGGCCGAGCACTTCCGACGGATGAAAGACGGCGCCATCATCGCCAACGCCGGGCATTTTAACGTGGAAATTGACCTGCCGGCCCTGAAAAATCTGGCCAGGAGCCGGCGTCAGCTGCGACCGTTTGTGGAAGAATTCCGACTGTCCGGCGGCCGGAGGCTGTTTGTCCTGGCTGAGGGCCGACTGATAAACCTGTCGGCAGCCGAAGGACACCCGGCCATGGTCATGGACATGAGTTTTGCCAACCAGGCTCTGAGTGTTCTCTACCTCAAGCAGCACGGACCTGGATTAGAAAAACAGGTTTATCCGGTGCCGGAGGCTATTGACCGGGAAATCGCTCGCCTGAAACTGGAATCCATGGGCATCAGAATTGACCGGCTGACGGCCGAGCAGAAAAAATACCTTAAGGGCTGGCGAGAAGGAACCTGAAAATTTACCCGACAGATTGGTTCCAGAAAGAAGCCAGAGTTTTTCGGTTCTTAATCTTTAACCAGCTTTTTTAATTCTTCCAGGTACTTCTTGACTGTGTCGCGGTCTTCCTGCGACACCAGACGCGGATAAAGCTTTTCGAAATTTTCCTTGGACTTGCGGTACTGACCGGTATCATACTGGGCCCGGGCCAGGTTGAACAGGAAGGTGGTGTCTTCGGGGACAATTTTCACTGCCTGCTCAAAGGCCATAACCGCTTCGTCCAGGTCACCGGTTTTTTCCAGGATGAGGCCGCGGAGGTTATGGGCCATGGCAAAGCGATTTTTGACCTGGATAGCCTTCTGGACATTATCATAAGCCTCGTCGTATTTGTCCTGGATGAAGAATAACCGGGCCAGGTTGTAATAAGGCAATTCGCGGCTGGTGTAGTTGGGGTCGAGCAGGGCCTGACGGTAGGCAGCTTCAGCCTTATCGTACTGGCCCAGTTCGAAATAAATGGTGCCGAGATTATTACGGGCTTCAGTGAACTGGGGATTAGCTTCCAGGGCTTTATTAAAGGCCTGGATTGAGGCCTCAAAGTTGCCCTTCATCGACTGGGCCAGACCGAGGGCATTCCAGGCCAGGTGATTTTTCGGGTCGAGCGACAGGCTCTTGTTGAAGTACTTGATGGCTTCATCGAGGTTGTTATTATTGAGGTAAAACAGTCCGAGATTATACTGGTATTGTGGGTCCTTGGCTTTGGCCTTGTCCAACTTGCTCTGGGTTGAGGCGCAAGTGGCCAGGGCCAGCACCAGAAAGATGACCAGAACGGACTGATTTTTTAGCTTCATCATATTTCCCTCCCGTATTGATGACGGTTGCGGCTATTCATGTTTTTTCTTCTTTCAGGCTCCTGGACATCAATTCTTCCAGAGCTTTGTGAGCCGGTTTCAGGCGGTAAAGAACTTCATAGACCTGATGACAGATAGGCATCTCAATCTTTTTGTGCAGGGCCAGTTTATGCACGGTCAGGGTATTCCTAACACCTTCTGCTACCATCTTCATCTCAGATAATATTTGTCTTAAGGACTTGCCCCTTGTCAATTCCAGTCCCACCCGGTAATTGCGGCTGAGTTCGCTGGTGCAGGTCAGGACCAGGTCGCCGAGCCCGGCCAGTCCGTAAAAAGTTTCTTTTCTGGCCCCCAGGGCCTGGCCCAGCCTGGTCATCTCCACCAGTCCCCGGGTGATGAGAGTGGCCCTGGAATTATAGCCATAGCCCAGACCTACTGAAATCCCGGCGGCAATGGCCATGACATTCTTAACCGCTCCCCCCAGCTCCACCCCGACCAGGTCAGTTGAGGTGTAAATCCTGAGCTGGCGGCTGGAAATTGTTTCCTGCAATTCCCGGGCCAAAGACGGGTCCTTGCAGGCCAGCACCAGGGCTGTGGGATGACCGGCGGCCACCTCGCGGGCAAAACTCGGGCCGGACAGCACGGCCAGCTTCGGCTTCCTGGTGGTTGAAAAAACTTCTTCCATGACTTCGGTCATGGTCTTGTAGGTTTTCTGCTCCAGCCCTTTGGTCAGACTGACCACCAGCTGGCTTTTGCTCAGGTGTTCATCCATTCTTTGATAAATATGGCGGCAGAACTGTGAAGGGACGGCCACGAAAATTATCTCGCTGTCATTTATGGCTTCAGGAATAGTCCGGTGAAAGGTGACCGTCACCGGGAACTCGTACCCGGGAAGGAAAGTGTGGTTAACCCTGGTCTGAAGCAGGTCAGACAGGACCTCTTCTTCTCTAACCCACAGCCTGGTGGGAAAGCCCAGGCGCCCGAGATAATAGGCCATGGCCGAACCCCAGCTGCCGGCCCCGATGACTCCAAACTTAACCATGGATTCGCTCTCCCAATTTTCTTTCGGTTCCCGCTCTAAGCCGCCGGAGGTTATCCCTGTGCCGATAAAGAATAAACAGGAAAAAAAGCCAGCCTGACCAGAAAAGGAACTTATCCCCGGTAATAAATAGCACGAGGAAGGGAAATGAGAACAGCCCGCTCAGGGTGGCCAGGGAAACATACCTTGAGCTAAAAAGCACCAGCAGGGTTATAACCAGACTTATGGCCAGGGGCAGGGGCGCCAGGTACAGCAACCCTCCGACGGTAGTGGCCACGCCTTTGCCGCCCTTGAACTTCAAGTAAACTGGATAGCAGTGGCCAATGACCGCAACCAGCAGGCTCAGGACTGCCAGCCGGCGGTCGGAAAAAAGCGCTACCGCTCCGAACACCGGTAAGAAACCTTTAAGGACATCAACCAGCATGACCGGGATTGCCAGTTTCCAGCCGCCGTAGCGGAGAACGTTGGTGGCCCCGGTGGAACGGCTGCCGATTTCCCTGATATCTTTCCTGGCCGCCCGACGGACCAGCAAATAGCCGGTGGGGAAAGCCCCGAGAAGGTAAGACAACACGATTAAGAGAATTTTCATTTCAGGTAATGGCGGCTGATAATTTTATACTCAGGGCCCTCCGGGCGGAGCCGGCTCTGAAACAGGCTGATTTCTTTAACTTCCATCGAACCAAATTC
>DMVN01000240.1 GCA_003476685.1 Acidobacteriota bacterium
GCCAGAAGGCGGCCGGGCAATTTTGACAGCCATCCGTCTCTGCCTTATACTTAATAAAATTATCCTGAACCCGGGCTGACCACTCTCAGCCTGGAGCTCAGCCCTAAGCTGTAAGGCAAAATGATGGATGGAACCTCAACCGCCCCCGAACTGAGGAGTAAGAAAAACAACATAAATTCTAATTAGATACATGAACATCAATAATAAAAAGAAGCTGGCCAGGATCATCCTGACGGTCCTGGGTTTGCTGCTGCTGGCTATTCTGATTTACCGGGTCGGCCCCCGGGAAGTCTGGGAAAACACCCGGCAGGTTGGTTATTATTTCATTTTGATCTGCCTGATTGCTCTGGGCTGGATATTTCTGCAATCCGCAGCCTGGGCCATCGTTCAGAGTGCTTTCCAGCCGGTTCCATTACGGGCGCTGTTCAAAGCCAGGCTAATGGCCGACGGCGTAACCACCCTGGTGCCCATGTCGGCCAATGTCGGGGGTGAAGCCGCCCGGGCTATCATTATCAGGCAGTACTCTCCCCTGCGCGAAGGGATCCCCGGGATCCTGTTTGACAAGACAGTCGAGTCCTTTGCCTCTCTCGTTTTCCTGACTTCAGGGCTTTTTATCTCGATTCTTTACCTCAGAATTCCGGAAAAATATAAAATCTCAGCCCTGACAGTCCTGGTCAGCATCACCGTCGTGATAGCGGTCATGATCATCCTCCAGCTCAAAGGTGTTTATGGGATTCTGCACAGGCTGGCCCGAATTTTCCCGCGCAGCCGGCAATGGCTCCTGGAAAAGGAGGAAATCCTCAGGCAGTTTGACCGCAACATGCGCACCCTTTTCCGTCATTCCACACTGAAGTTAGCCACCGCCTTCCTGATGCATTTCGCTTCACGCTGGCTGGGGGTTTTAGAAGTTTACGTGATTGTCAGAGCTCTGGGCTGGTCCGCTCCTCTTACCAAGATGCTGTTTATGTCGGTCTTCGTGGTGATTGCCAACACGGCTTTTTTTCTTATTCCCGGGCAATGGGGAGCGGCCGAGGGAGCCAGCCTCCTGGCCGCCACCACCGTCGGTTATCCCGCGGCTGTCGGCTTGAGCCTTGGCCTGGTCAGGCGCGCCCGCAAGGTGGTTTACGCTCTGGTAACGGTCATCCTGATGCTGGCCGGCAGGCAAAAGTTAAAGCTGTCGCCTGGGGAAATGAACAACTTGAAAAAACCCGGTTAGGGTGTGGCTTCGGGACCGGATAAAGCTTGACGGGGCAGGCCGCGCCGGGAAGTTAACAGGCAGATTCAGGGCGACGGAAGGGCTTGAAAGGAGCTTCTCCCGCTGGGTTTAACTGCTCAATGGACATTCAGGCCGGTAAAAAAAATGGTGGAGCTGACCGGGCTCGAACCGGCGACCCCGTGACTGCCAGTCACGTACTCTCCCAACTGAGCTACAGCCCCACGATCTATATAATGATACAAAAAACCCTCACTTCCGTCAAGATGAGTCGGGTTTTATGGCTTCGCCAGGAAAAGTCTTTCTTCGGTGGCGCTGCGGCCAGGAACGAAGCTGTCCCCTGAAAATCATCCGCCCTCGGGGCTGACCGACCGGCGCGGGAGAAATCTGTTTATTTATAATCCATGATTTTATTAAAATAAGCTCACCATACAGAACAAGGAGGCTAAATCATGCATCCCACCACGATAATTACGATAAAAAAAACGGTCAGAACTTTTCCCGGGAAAATAACCCCGGGCTGCCGGACGCAGCACCCCGCTTTCTCTGTTCTGTTAGTGCTTCTGTTCCTGCTGCTGGCGGCAGGACTGACCACGACTGGCCTGGCCGCCGGGGTCCCTGGCAACTCCCCGGAAACAGCCCGGCCCAGAGCTCCCTTCGACCTGCGAGTTGAGTACCTGGTTAACCCCCTGGGAGTGGATGTCAGGCAACCCCGGTTTTTCTGGAAGAATTCTCACCCGGAGCGCGGTCAGGCCCAGGTTGCTTTTCAACTGATAGTTTCTTCATCGCCGGAGGCCGATAAAGCCGACCTCTGGGATTCGGGAAAGGTTAATACCGACTCTTCCATCCAGATTATATACGGGGGACGGCCACTGCAGAGCAACAGAACCTATTACTGGAAGGTGCGAGTCTGGGACGCCCGGGGAGAAGAAAGTCCCTGGAGCGAGGTGGCCAGTTTTGAGACTGGCCTTTTCTCGGCTTCAGACTGGAAGGGCGAATGGATAGGCGGAGAAAACCTGCTGCGAAAAGAATTCAGCCTGCCGGAGGTCCCGGCTCGAGCTCGGGCCTTCATTGCCGGCCTGGGTTATTATGAATTAAGGGTCAACGGTCAGAAAGTCGGCGACCAGGTGCTTGACCCGGGCTGGACTACCTATCCCAGCCGGGTTCTTTATGTCACCTATGATGTCACTCCCCTTTTAAGAAAGGGGCGAAATGCGATCGGGGTGATGCTGGGTGAGGGCTGGTATAAAGCCAGAGCCCTTCTGTTCCAGCTGTACATAGAGGGCCAGGAAGGTATATTGATGGAGGTCCATTCTGACACCAGCTGGAAAACAGCCAGGGGACCCATCCTTGAAGACAGCGTTTACCACGGGGAAACTTATGACGCCCGGCTGGAACAGCCCGGGTGGGACCAGCCTGGTTTTGAGGAAAAAGACTGGAAACCAGCCCAGAAGGTTAAAGCCCCAGGCGGTGTTCTCTCAGCTCAGCTGATGCCGGCTATTAAGGTGGTAGATACCATCGTCCCTCTGACCATGACCAACCCCGCTCCCGGTGTTTATGTCTTTGATTTAGGCCAGAACATCAGCGGCTGGGCTCAACTCCGGGTGCGCGGCCCGCGTGGTACGGAGGTGCGGCTGCGCTTTGCTGAACTGGTCTATGAAAATGGCATGATTAACCAGGAAAACCTGCGCGGAGCCCGGGCCGAAGATCATTACATACTTGAAGGCGAAGGCGAGGAAATCTGGGAACCAAGATTTACCTACCACGGTTTCCGCTACATTGAAGTTACCGGTTATCCCGGCACCCCAAAAATAGATTCAGTGCGCGGCCGGGTGGTGCACACGGCGGTTGTTCCGGCCGGAAACTTTTCCTGCTCCAAGCAGATTATCAACGACATTCAGCGTATTATCCTCTGGGGACAGAAAACTAACCTGCACAGCATCCCCACTGACTGCGACCAGCGCGACGAACGCATGGGCTGGATGGGGGATGCTCAGGTAACGGCTGAAGAAGCCATGATGAATTATGATATGGCTGCTTTCTACACCAACTTTTTAAGAAACATTCGCGATGTTCAGGGTGAGGACGGTTCCATCACCGATACCGTTCCCCATATCTGGGGATCGCGACCGGCAGACCCGGCCTGGGGCACAGCCTATCCCCTGATTGCCTGGTACATGTACCAGTACTATGGGGACAAAAGAATCCTGGAAGAGCATTATGACAGCCTGAAAAAATACGTGGAATTCCTGAAAAGCAAGGCAGAAAATGGTCTGGTCAGATATAGCTATTATGGTGACTGGGTAGCTATTGATAAATGTCCGGGAAGCCTGGTTTCAGCCTTTTACTATTACTACGATGTGAAGATAATGGCCGAGGTGGCCAGAGTTCTGGGAAAACAGCAGGAATCTGAAGCCTACTTCAAGTTAGCAGCCCAGATCAAAGAAGCTTTTAACCGCGACTTTTTTGACCCTACTACCAGAAATTACGCCGGCGGCAGTCAGACAGCCAACACCCTGCCGCTCTTCATCGGCCTGGTGCCGGACAAGGCCCGCGGCGGAGTGTGGGGCAACTTGTTTAACGACCTGGTTTACAAACACGACTCCCACCTGACCACCGGCATTATCGGCACCAAGTACATCCTGGATGTGCTGACCATGTTCGGCAACTCTGACCTGGCTTATGACATCATGACCAAAACCGACTTCCCGAGCTACGGCTACATGATTAAAAACGGCGCCACCACCCTCTGGGAGCTCTGGCAGAAACGCGAAGGACCTTCCATGAATTCCCACAACCACCCCATGTTCGGCAGCGTGGGCGCCTGGTTTTACCGGGCTCTGGCCGGCATTAACTTGGCTCCGGATTCCACAGCCTTTAAGAAACTGATAATAAGACCGCAGATGGTCAGAGACCTGACCCATGCCTCAGGTTCCATCTATACCATCAACGGCCAGGTGAGCTGCTCCTGGGAAAAAGGCGACCGGAAAATAAAACTGAATGTAGAAGTGCCGGTAGGCAGCCAGGCCGAAGTCTACCTTCCGGTCTTCAAGCTGAGAAACCTGAAGCTCTACGAAAGCCAGGTTCTTCTCTGGGCTGACAACGAGCTCAAAAACAAGGCCGCTGGTGTTGATAGCCTGGAGCTTAAAGGCGGGATTTTCATCATCAGGGTTGGCTCCGGAAGCTATCATTTCATCCTGGAAGGAGAATGAAGTCAATAGCAGATTTCTATTGTTTGCTATTTCAGCATCGTTTTCAGCAGGCCGTTCTCTAGCAAAAACTTCTTTTCTTAAGTTTGAAGTCTTTTAAAGGTGATATTACGAGGGCTCCTCCTAGATCAAATAGTCAGCGCTTTTAGACGCGAGCCTAACTTGACATTATGATAAGTTGTGGTTAAAAAAATCATGGGAGGTGGATTTCATGAAAATAAAAACCTTATTCAGTCTGGCTTTACTGGCTGGTTTTGTTATACTAACATCAAATATTTTTTCACAAGAAACAAAAACCTCAAAAAAAG
>DMVN01000118.1 GCA_003476685.1 Acidobacteriota bacterium
TGGCCAGATAGGCCAGGCCGCTCTCCCCGGTTTTTTCCAGGGATTGGCCGCCGGCCAGATGGAAAACCACCGTGCTGAATTTCACCCCCGGGTCCTGCTGGTAGAATATTTTTAACCCGTTGGGGAGAGTTATCAATTCAAAGGTCAAGGGCTGAGCCACAGTTGGTGTGGTTTTGATCAAAAACAAAAGGGACAGCAGGCCCACCGCCAGGCCAGCCCGAAAGTTGTTTTTATTTTTCATTCTGGTTTAATCACTACCCAGACCGCCCTGGCTCTGGCCAGGTATTTGCGGGCCACTTTCCTCAGGTCGGAAGAATCGAGGGCCTTGATGGCTTCGAGGTAATTCTGAGGTCGGCTGGGGTCTCCAATGAGCAGGTGTTTCCCCAGGGACAGGCCCAGCAGCAAGGGATCTTCCGTCATTTTCTCTGCCAGCCATTCAAAGCGGTTCTGGCCGCCCTGGAGAAAATCGAAGACCAGCCACTGCTGACCCGGAAGATAATCTTTCTGAGAATAGTTGAGTTCGGCCAGTTGCGGGAAAAAATTCTGAAGCAATCTTCTGGTCGTCGGCACTTTTTCCGCCCCGGTGGTGATGGAGATAAAAATTAGTCCAGCTTGCTCGTGACTAAGGTAGTGAAAACGGGCCGAAGTCACCAGGTCAGGCTGGCCGGCAAAGGCCTGATAAATCAGGGGATTCAATCCCTGGCCGACGATTTCGCTCAGCATATCCATGGGCAGACGGTCGGGATGGTTGTAATCGGGGGCCACCAGACCGGCCAGGAGATAGGTATCAGAGACTTTCATCTTGATTTCTACCACCGGACTGGATTCAGGGAAACTGGCGGCTGCCGTCAAACGACGGACCGGCTCCGGGCCCGGCTGGAGCTCAGAAAAAAGGCTCTTTATTTCAGCCTGCAGCCGGCTGGGGTCAAACTGACCTACCACCACCAGAGCGGCCCTGTCCGGTCGGAAATTCTTGTGGTGCCAATCTTTTAGGTCAGCCAGCCGGGCCTGCCTGATTACTGCCTCCTGCCCATAAACCGGCAGTCCATAACCGCTTTGAGGAAAAGCCAGTTCATAGATTCTGGCCAGTCCCACCTTCTCCGGCTGGCGGGCGGTCTCAGCCAGCTCTTTTAACAGGATAATTTTTTCTTTTTCTAAGGCTTCCTCGGTTAACTGAAAAGTGAAAACAACCTCTTTAAGGAGCTCCAGTCCGGTTGCCAGATGCTCGCCGGGCAGGCTGAGTTCAAAAAACATCAGGTCCTGTTCGGTATGGGCGTTGTAGTAAAGCCCGTATTTTTTTATGGTTCGGAAGACCCGGTCTCCCTCGGTCAGGTGTGACTGCCGGAAAAGGAGGCAATGTTCCAGCAGGTGAGAAAAACCGTTAGTCCGGGGAGTTTCCTCGACCACGCCGGCCCGAACGGCCAGAACCAGGGTGGACAGCGGCGACCTGGAATATGGTAGAAGGTAGATTTTAAGGCCGTTCTCGAGGCTGAATTCCGAGCCGGTCTGGCTATCCTGGGCTCGGGCCTCAAGCCACGGGCGGGATAATCCAGGCCCGTAAAAAAGTATTAATGATAGCAGAAGGCAAACTACCGGGCTGGTTATTCTTTTTGCGGGAATCTTTTCCTCCCACAAAAAATATAGGATTCAGCCTAAAAATAATCAAGACATATTTTTTCGCAGTCGCCAGCCGGATGTGTTAAAATTATTGTATGAACCAAAAAGAGAGAAAATACCGGCTGCTGGTGGTGGATGACGAAGAGAACATCCGTAAATCCCTGCGGATGATACTGGAGTACGAAGGTTATATTTTCTATGAAGCTGGCGACGGGGTCAGCGCCCGGGAAGTCCTGGAAGACCACCCCGAAATTGACCTGGTGCTGCTGGATATCAGACTGCCTGATACCGATGGTCTGGCCCTGCTGTCAGAAATCAAGAAGAAACCATTTCCGCCCGATATCATCATGATATCTGGCCACGGGACCATTGCCATGGCCGTCGAAGCCACCAAGCTTGGGGCTTTTGATTTCCTGGAAAAACCCCTGCACCGGGAAAGGGTGCTGCTCAGTGTGCGCCATGCCCTGGAAGCCAGAAAATTAAGGACAACCGTTCAGGACATAAGGAAAAAGGCCGAAAAGAAATATCAAATCATTGGTCAGCACCCGCTGATGGTAAGCCTGTGGCAGGAAATCAGGAAAATCGCTCCCACCAATGCCACCGTGCTGATACAGGGTGAGAGCGGCACCGGTAAGGAACTGGTGGCCAGAGCCATCCACGACCTCAGCCCCAGAGCCGGCGAGAACTTTGTCCAGGTCAACTGTGCGGCCATTCCAGAGGAATTGATCGAGAGCGAGCTTTTCGGCCATGAAAAAGGAGCCTTTACCGGAGCCACCGAACGCCAGTCGGGCAAGTTTGAGCTGGCTGACGGCGGGACCATCTTCCTGGATGAGATAGGCGATATGAGCCTGAAGACCCAGTCCAAGGTCCTCCGGGTGCTGGAGGAGGGTGAAGTCCAGAGGGTGGGTTCCAGCAAAATTATCAAGGTGGATGTCAGGGTGATTGCCGCTACCAACAAAGACCTGAAAAAAGAAATGAAAGAAGGTCATTTCCGGGAAGACCTTTATTTTCGCCTGAACGTGGTGCCCCTGCAGGTGCCGCCGCTCAGGGAAAGGAAGGAAGACATACCCCTGCTGGTAGATTACTTCTGCGCCGTTTACTCGGAAGAGAATAATTTCCGGCGCAAGAAGTTTTCGCCCGAAGCCCTGGAGATAATGATGAAATATCCCTGGAAGGGCAACGTCCGGGAGCTGCGGAATCTGGTAGAGAGATTGATCATCCTGACCGATAAAGAAACAATCGGCCCCCAGGATCTGCCTGACTATCTACTACAGGAAAAGGACCTGTTCCTGCCCGACCTCCGCCGGATTAAAACCCTGAAGGATTTCCGGGAGGAAGCGGAAAAGAATTTCATCCTGTTCAAACTCAAGAGCAATAACTGGAATGTCTCCAAAACAGCCAGGGAAATCGACACCCCCCGGAGCAACCTCTACAAAAAACTGGAGCAATATGGTATAAAAATAAAGGCTGGAGCAGGCGAGGCGGTCGCTCCTTCTTCCGATGAGGAAGAAGGGGAGGAAAGTCCGAACTCCGCAGGGCAGGATGGTCGCTAA
>DMVN01000167.1 GCA_003476685.1 Acidobacteriota bacterium
TGATTTTTCCAGCCTGGTTCGGCGGAACTCATCGATCAGGAAGTTTCTGGCCAGGGTCAGAAACCAGGCGCTGAAATCCCGCTCAAAATCATACTTACCCAGGGAATTGTAGAGTTTCAGGAATATCTCCTGGGTCAGGTCTTCAGCTTCCTGAGGAGTGCCGGCGAACTGGTAGGCCAGGTTGAAGATTTTCCGGGAATAAAGGTCAACTAACATTTTCCAGGCTTTCGCCTCTCCTTTCAGACAATTTCTGACTATCTCTTTCACTTCCACGCACGTCATCCTGGTAGACGAAATTTTCCTGGAAAAAGTTCCCTGAACCAGCCATCCGCCCAGGAAAAGCCGAAACTGGCCGACCTTCGGGGCTTTGACAATCTCAGGCTTAGCTATATTATTAAGGATAAAGACAGAGGATGCAACTTTTCCGAGGCCGGGTGGTTTATGAATAGCAGGATGGATGAGCAGGCGCTCATGGAGAGAGTGAAAGAAGGGGATGAGTCTGCTTTCTGTCAGTTACTTGGCCTGTACAAGGATAAAATAGTCAATTTCCTCTACCAGGTGACTGGAGATTACCAGCTGGCGGTGGACCTGTCGCAGGAGACCTTTCTCCGGGTTTATTTCAAGGCCAAGAAATACCGGCCGATAGCCCCGGTTTCAGCCTGGATATATTCCATCGCCGCCAACCTGGCCCGGACTGAAAAGAAGAAGCGCAGCCGTCACCCGTCGGTGCCGCTGGAGGAAATAACCAATGATTATTCTTCCGGCAGCTATTCCCTGGACCATAACGACCCCGGCCTGATGAGGAACGTCAGGATGGCCCTGAACAGACTTCATCCCCGCTATCGCATCCCGGTCATCCTTAAGGATGTGGAAGGCTTCTCCCAGGAGGAAATTGCCCGGCTGCTGAAGCTGCCGCTAGGCACGGTTAAGGCCAGGATTAGCCGTGGCCGGGAATACCTCAGGCGCTGGCTGGAAGAAGGCCGGGAAATAAAAAACAGAAAAGATGGCCACGAAAATGAAACGGAAATCGATAATCTGGAATTATAAATATGGAGAGCTGAGATGGACCCTGAAAGATTCTTAAAAAATCTGGAACGGGTGGTTGCCCCTGCCGGATTTGAGGCGGCTGTCCTGTCCAGAGTGCGGGAACAAAAAGTAAAAAGGGTCAGGCTGCGGCGGCTGGAATTCAGCCTGGCCGGGGCAGCCACGCTGCTTCTGGCCGGGATCCTCATCTTTTCCCCGGGTCTGAGGAAATCTCCTGCGTCCACGGTGGCCGGGCTCACCCCGGAAGGACAGCAGGGGAAGGTGGTTCACCTGGTGGAGCCGCTGGACCTGAGGCGGGAAATGCGCCGCGCGGCCAGTGAATCTCAAACCATGTTCATCCTGGAGCAGGTTTCTGACAGCTGGATTCAGCAAATCTGTTACTGAGGAGGAATCAAATGAGAGCTGAGAACAGAGTTTTAAGTCTGACCCTGGCAGTCCTGCTGGTTTTCCTGGCCGGTTATTTCAGCCCGGCGTTTTCGGGAGCCCTTCCTGCGGCCGAGCGCGAGGCCAGCGAAATCGTCAAGAAAGCTTCGCCAGCCGTGGTCAGGGTGGAAGTTCTTAATGGCCTGAGGCGGGTGGCCACGGGGGTGATTATCGATAAAGAAGGTTATATTGCCACCACCGCCCTGATTTCCCCCAGGGGCGAGAAATTAACTGTCATAGATAACAGCGGCCATCGTTATGAGGCTGATTTTCTCGGCTTTGACCCGGAAACCAGGATTGCCTTCCTGCAGGTCAAGGATAAGAAACTACAGGCCGTGACCGCGGGTTCAGCCGCTAACCTGAAGCCCGGCTCCTGGGTCTGCGCCCTGGGAATAGCTCCCGATACCGGGCTCACGGTCACCCAGGGAATAGTCAGTGCCGTGGCTCCTGACCGCCTGCGTCTTAACATCTGGATAACGCCTGGCATGAGCGGCGGCCCGGTGCTGGACGAGAGGGGCCAGCTGGTTGGCCTGTTGCGCGGGGTCTACTCTGAAGAAAGCCCGATAGTCTTCAGGTTCAGAGACCGGGAAGCTACCGGGACCGGGTATGTCTTCAGCCAGGCTGAAGCCCCGGCCGCCGGCATGGCCATGGCCATCCCGGTCGAGGTAGTTCAAAAGGTGTTTCAGGAAATCAAGACCAAAGGGCGGGTGGAGAGAGGCTGGCTCGGGGTGTCCATTGCCCAGGACCGGGAAGGCCGGGTGCTGATAACCGGCGTGGAGGAGAACAGCCCGGCCGAGCTGGCCAAGTTGAAACCGGGTGACAGGATTGTCAAGATAGACGGACGGGAGGTCGGTTCTTCTGACCAGCTGGTCTCAGAAATCAGGAGCCGACGCCCCGGCCAGGATATCAATCTGGTCATCGACCGGGAAGGTCAAACCAGGGAAATGAAAGTCAAGCTGGGAGCGGTGCCGGAAGAAGAGGCCCAGCGGGAGCTTGAACTGAGATTTCCGGACCTTTTCCGGCGGCTGCCAGGTCTACCCTCCCGGCCAGCTTTGCCAGATTTTCCGGAAGGTGAAAAGTTCGAGTTTGAGTTCGGCTTCGAAAACTACCGCTTTATTGGAGTTTACCTGGAGCAGTTGAACCCCGAACTGTCCAGGTTCTTTGGCCTGGCCGAAGGGCGAGGCCTTCTGGTGGCCAGAGTTAATCCCGACAGCCCGGCCGAGAAAGCCGGGTTAAAAGTGGGGGATGTGATTGTGGCCGCCGACGGTCGGCGGGTGGAAACTCTGGAAGCTCTGACCGACCTGATTCAGAAAAAGAAGAAAGGTGAAAAGATTTCCCTGGAGATACTGCGGGACAAGAAGAAGATGAAAGTTGAAGTGGAAGTAGCTGAGGAACAGAGAAAAAACTGGCCAGGAACAGGCCGGTTTTCCGAAGAACTGCAGGAAGCCACCAGGAACTATCAGAAACAAATGGAGACCTGGCAGCAAGAACACCAGGAGCAACTGCGGAAACTGCAGGAAGAAATAACCAGGCTCAAACCCCAATTCGAGGAAAAAGCCAGGAAGATTTATGAAGAGAGCCAGGAGCTGAGCCGGAAGTTGGGGCAAGTGTATCTGGAGTCCATGAGGAGAATCTAAAGACCTGCTCCATTCTCCATACCAGGGCGGGATTTATCCCGCCCTTTTATTTTTTCTGGCTGAAGGCTTTTCGTGGTTTTGGGTTGCTCAGCCAGTTTTGGAGGCGGCGCTCAAATTCTTCGGCCGGCAGGCGACAGCTGGAATAAAAACCCCTGGCCTGACGNNCTCTGGACCATGCCCACCATTGGTATCCTGATGCGATAATCAGCCAGTTCCAGGGCCTGGTTAGAGACTCCTTCTGATTCGTTGCCGAAGACAATGGCTATCGGCTGGCAATAGTCGATCTCGGTATAGGGAATGTTGTTGCCGGTTAAAGTAGTCACAGCAATCCGGAAACCCTGTCTTCTCAGAAGATTCAGGCAGTCGGCGGTCGTTTCATGGAAATGGATATCCAGCCATTTCTCGGCCCTGGTGGAGATGGCTTCGTTGAAAGCCACCTGGTCCGGCTGGCTGGAGATGATATGAAGGTTTAGAACGCCGGTAGCCTCGCAGGTCCGGGCCACGGCACTGGCATTATGGCTGATGGCCACCTCTTCCAGCACCACCCGCAGGTCGGGCTGACGCCTGGACAGCACAGAAATTATGCGGTCTCGTCTCCTGTCGGTCGGCATGTATGATTTATAACAGATAGAAGATAAGTTGGCAATGGACTGGAACCCGGACCCTTAAATATCTGCAGCTGGGTTTAGGGTAAAGGTTAATACAAATATTATTTCGGAACCATTTTCAGTTTTATCCCTTTATAGGTCTTGTTGCACTCCGGCTTTTGGAACCTCTGGTGAGGGCACGATATTGACTAGCAGTTCCTTCGGATATAAATTTAACGGGCTGAAACCGTGATGATGCAATTTCATAGGCTCGAGTGATTATTTCCACTGGCGCCTCTCGCAGCCCTGAATTATGAAACCTTGAAAAACGCTCGGGATTTTTTTATAGTAAATTAGCCTGACGGCGGCCGGAGTGGCGGAATTGGCAGACGCGCTGGACTCAAAATCCAGTCCGATTCACTTCGGGTGTGGGTTCGACTCCCTCCTCCGGCACTTCTGCTTTCAGTTCTGATTTCTTAATATAGAACTTCAAACCAAAATCATAATTTCAGGCGAGGCGAGGTCTGCTCCATTCCAGGCTGATAATGATGAATTTTATTTTTCGGTCTATTGTTTTAAGACGGAATGAGGTGAACCCTGGGCTGGTATGGTCCAGCTTAAACCTAAATAATAATAAAAAAAGTAAAATGATTTGACAGTCCTGTCTTACAAGAATTAAAATTCCAATGAAAAGACCGCGGAAATGTACAGGCTAAGAAAGGAGGGCAAAATGCCTAAATATCTTAAAATTATTAGTCTGTGTTTCTTAGTCTTATTGATCCTTTCACACCTGGCTCTGGCCCAAGAAAGAGGTTCGGTTCGGGGCCTGGTAAAAAGTGCTGACGGGCGGGTGCTGGAAGGAGCTACCGCCATCATTTCCGGAAAGCCGCTGCCGCTGGGCAGGGAATACATCACCGGAAAGGATGGAGGTTTTCTGTTTCAGGCCCTGCCACCCGGTAAATACACTCTGGTCGTGACCCATCCGGAAATGATTGACTTCACGGCCGAAGTTACGGTGGCCATAGACCGGCAGACTTTTGTCAATGCCGTGCTTCAGCCGGTAGGTAAAATTTCGGAAGAGGTGACGGTAGTGGCAGCCGTGCCGGCGGTCGATATCAAGTCAACTGAAGTATCGTCCAACTGGGTTTCGGACCTGGTCCAGAAACTCCCCCTGGGGCGGTCCTATGCTTCGCTCTTTCAGCTGGCTCCGGGCGTGGCTGATAACCGCGATTTCGCTCCGGCTGCCGGTGGCGGCAAGCAGGACAACGTCTACCTTTATGACGGCTCCAACATCACCAACCCCTTCTTCGGTTACCTGGGCTCCAATTTTTCGGAAATGGATATCCAGGAGGTAAATATCAAGCGGGGAGGCATCAGTGCTGAGTTTGGCCGGTCTGCCGGCATGGTAACCAACGCCATTACTAAATCGGGTTCCAATCAGATCTCGGGTTCATTAAGGTTCGTGTTCGAACCTTCTGAATTTACCTGGAAGAGCCATGACCCCAACATCATTACCAAGTATGACCGCTATTCTCCCTCGATTGGAATTGGGGGACCGATCATCAAGAACCGGCTCTGGTGGTATGTCTCCGGCAATCTGCCTTATTCCAGGACGACCGGGCGGGTAAACAACCTCGGTCCGGTGCCTGATGCCAAGAACACCTCCAACGAATTGTTTGCCAAAATTACAGCCAACCCCTGGAGAGCCCACATCTTCTCGGTGAGCTTCAGGAACAATGATTATACTAACAAGAATGCTGGAATCGGAGTGAACGACGCTCCCAGCGTGGCCGTAAACGGCAACGGCCTGTCCAGGATTATCTATGCCTCCTGGGTCTGGACCATAACCCAGTCCACTTTGCTGGAAGTCAAGTACGACCATGTGAATGAAAACTACAAGAGCGTGCCCATCAACGAACTGGGGTATCTGCCCCCGTTTGACATCAGCCACCTGGACCGGATGGGCTACTTCAGGACGGCCACTGGCTATATAATTCCGCCAGCCACTGCCTCCGGACAATATGTTGGAGGTGCTTCCGAATACAACACCCAGAACTTTTTCCGGGACGAATTCAAACTGGTATTTACCAAGTACCTGGATTTTACCGGACACTCCCACGTGATCAAAGCTGGTTTCAGCTACGACGACGGCGGCGAATACCTGGAAAGGCTGGCCAATGGCTGGGGGAGCATAATTCTCACCACTTACGGCGGACAATCGGCTTTCCGCTGCCGCTATTATTCGGAGCAGCCGGCCCAGGATTCACGCGGCCGCACCTACGGAATCTTCCTGCAGGACAACATCAGCATCGGAGAACGGTTTACCCTTATCCTGGGCTTCTTGCTGAATAGAGATGAATTCAGCGTTAAGACTGATGAGAAAATCAGATTTCTGGTTTTCAATTTTGACAAAGAAATCCAGCCGAGGTTTGGTTTTACCTACGTCCTTGACCCCAAGGCTGGCGACAAGGTTTTTGCCAGTTTTGGTCGTTACAATAACATGGACAACCGCTCCCTGGCCAGAGCTGCCGCCCCGGTTCGTATTTTCCGGACGGATACTTATTTTCTGGCTGCCGATGGAACTAAGCTGGCTGATGTCATTCAGGCTAATGAGACCGGCAAAATAATCCACCCCGACGTAAAGCCCACCTACACCGATGAAGTGGTGGCTGGTTACAGCCGTCCGCTCAACAAGGACTGGACGATTGAAGTCTGGGGCCAGTATCGTTATGTCAGGCACATCATTGAGGATTTCCCCACCAGGAACCGGGAGACTTCACCGGGAAGCTACATTTACCATAACCTGGACGGGCAGTTGATTTCCTGGAATTTCCTGCCGCCCGACATCCAGGCCAGGATTCCTCAATCAGGCTTTACCCCATTCTTCGCTTCTAATGCCAGGAGAGTCTACAAGGCTATCAACTTTGAACTGAAAAAACAGTACTCCGATAAATGGTCTTTGAGCGCCATGTACACCCTGAGCCGGATGAAGGGCAACTGGGACCTGGATTATGCGCCAGGAACGGCGCTGTTCTATGCTTCTTCCTACATTGAGGATGCTCCCGGGCTCTACCTGAGCGATCCCAACCGCGAAGGCATTCTGTCTGGAGACAGAACCCACGTCTTCAAGCTGTTCGGAACCTGGCAGTTCATGAAAAGAACGACTTTCGGCGGTTACCTCAGAGTCCAGAGCGGCGCACCCTGGGAGAAGAGAGGACTGGATTATTATGGCAACTATTACCGCTACCTGGAACCGGCCGGCAGCCATCGGCTGAAAACCTGGGTTAATTGCGATATGCAGGTTAGCTATGAAATTCCCCTGGCTCGCTTCCGGGCCGTCCTGGAAGCCAGAATGATGAATGTCTTCAA
>DMVN01000244.1 GCA_003476685.1 Acidobacteriota bacterium
GGTCGGCTCCGTCATCCATGGTAATAACCGGCCGGTGGCCGAGAGCCTTTTCCAGGTGCCGGTAGTAGCTCCTCTGGTCTTCTCCTTTGATGGCAAAGACGGGTATCCGGTCGTGCCGGACCAGAGAAGCGGCCACTTCATCCTGGGTGCTGAGGGGGTTGGAGGCGGCCAGCCTGACCTCGGCCCCGCCGGCCTTCAGGGTCTGCATCAGGTTGGCGGTTTCCGAGGTTACGTGGAGGCAGGCTGCAATTCTCAGGCCCCGGAGTGGTTTTTCCTTCTGCCATTTCTCCTTGATCTTGTTCAGCACCGGCATCGACCTGGCGGCCCATTCAATGCGGCGCCGGCCGTCTTCTGCCAGTCTTAAATCCTTGATTTCAAATTCCATGCTTTGTTCTCCCGGTCAGATTTATCAAGAAAAATTATTATTCTTCCATTTTAGTCCGGCTTCTGTTCTGATGGCCCTCGGTCGCCGATTCCGAGGTAAAAAGATATTTTCCATTCTTGGCCATTGATTGGCGCCTTTCAGCCTCTCCCGACAGTTAATTGATAGCTTTTTTTAACACAAGCCGGGGGCCATTGCAATAAGATTTATTTAACTTTTGCTGCTTTTATGATATTTATAATCTGATTATTTCCGGAGGAAAATGAATAACTGCTTCAGAAAAAAGGCGGTTATCTCAACCGCGCTGGTCGTCCTGGTCTTAGCCTGTGGCCTGCCCGCCCGGTNNCAGCCTTACAATATTAATCCGGTCAGTTTCAAGCTTAAAAACGGGCTCCAGGTCATAGTGGTTGAAGACCCATCACTGCCGGTGGTCACCGCAGTCATGGCTTACGGCGTGGGCTCGGTCCACGACCCCGAAGGCAAAGAGGGACTGGCTTACCTGATGCAGAATCTGATGTTCCAGGGGTCGGAGAATATCGGACCGCTGCAACACCTGAATTATATCCAGAATGTTGGCGGAGAGCTGAACGCTGCCACCACCTTTGATAAAACTTTATTTTACGAGACGGTGCCCTCCAACCAGCTGGGTCTGGTCCTCTGGCTGGAATCGGACCGGATGCATTTCCTCCAGGTCAGCGAGGCCATCCTGGCCAGGGAAAAGGAAAACCTGATCCGGAATGAGAACGAACGCTACCTGCGAGAGCCTTTCAGCCGCTATTTTTTCCTGATCGACCAGATCCTTTATCCTGATGCCCGCTACGGCCATCCCCTGACCGGTTCAGCCCAGAGCCTCAGGAGCCTGACCCTGGACGATGTCCAGAAGTTTTATCGCCGGTATTATGTTCCCAATAATGCCGTGCTCTGTCTCAGCGGCGACCTGAAACTGGCCCGGGCCCGGGAGCTGGTCAGCCGCTATTTCGAATCCATACCGAAGGGTGAGGAACCTGGTCCCTATCCCGGGCCTGAATTTATCCCGTCGCTTTCGGCCAGGGACCAGGTCATGGTCGACCCGCTGGTATCGTCCCCGGCCCTGCAATTCGGGGTCAGGCTGGAAAATCTCAGGCCAGAAGACCTGCTGGTCCTGAGGTTGATGGAACAGGTGCTGATTCAGGGCCGGACCTGCCGTCTGATGAACCGGCTGATCAAGAAGGAACGCCTGGCCGTTTTTCTGAGTGGCGGGCTGGAAGAAAGAGGACCATTCCAGTCGCTTAAGATCTTTCTTCTGGCCAACACCCAGGTCATGGCCGAACGGGCCAAGAAGGCCCTGGCTGAAGAACTTAATCGCCTGAAGACTGAAATGGTCCCGGA
The DNA here is from genome assembly GCA_003476685.1 of Acidobacteriota bacterium. Taxonomy (GTDB): domain Bacteria; phylum Acidobacteriota; class Aminicenantia; order Aminicenantales; family Saccharicenantaceae; genus Saccharicenans. The sequence goes on from DMVN01000244.1 coordinate 1,751, forward strand.
GCGGGAATTCCTCAAAGCCAAGAATAATCATAAATTCAACTATCTGAACCAGCTCACCGGTAACAACCTGTCCCGGGCTCTGGCTCTGGCCGACCTCTACCTGAAAGAGGGCCGGCTGCCTGATATCAACAGCGAACTCAACCGCCTGGAAAAGCTGACTCCTTATTCCATTCTAGCCCTGGCCAGGCGGCAACTGCGAGAAGAAAAGTACTGCTTTCTGACCATCTTGCCCAGGTATTAAAAATATGAACAAACATTCATATATCAGAACGGGGCGCCTTCTGGTCGGCCTGCTTTTTATCTGCCTGCTGGCTCCAGGCCTCAGAGCTCAAGAAAAATTCAGGAGGACTCCCCCCTACCCCGACCCCCTGCCAGCCCTGGTCCTGCCGGCGGTGGAATCTGAATATCTGGGTAACGGGCTCAGAGTGGTGGCCATTTCCCGGACAACCAACCCGGTCTTTAACCTGATGATTATGGTTCAGGCCGGTGAAAGCGATTCCCCGCCTGACCTGGCCGGACTGGCCACGGTGACGGCCCAGCTCCTGCCGCGAGGCACGGTCACGGTCAGCCCGGGTGAAGTTGAGGAACGGCTGGCCTTCCTGGGCATTGAGTATTCGGTAGAGGTCCAGGCTGACTATACCATTTTTTCCTTTTCCTTCCTGGGCGAAAACCTGGAGGCAGCCCTGGAATTGATAAGCCTGTTTTTTGTAGAACCGGCCTTCCCGCCACTGGAGCTGTCTACAGTCAAGCGTGAATTCTACTACCAGTTGCTGCGGCGCCACCTGGACCCGGAGACCGCCGGTTATAACTTCTTTCTGAAACGGATTTTTTCCGGTTCCGGGTACAATCCAGGGGTGCTGGACGAGGAACTGATCAAAAATATATCAGCCCGGGATGTGGCCCAGTTCCACCAGCGGTTCATAAGACCAAATAATTCCACCATAATTTTCAACGGCCAGATTAGCCTGGCTGAAGCCAGCCGCCAGGCGGCCCGCAATTTCCGGCGCTGGGTGCCCCGGCCGGTGGAAAGGAAGACCGTCTCCAGGCTGGAAAACAGGAATTTTGACCAGGTCTGCCTGCTGGACATTCCCGGTAATGAAGTGGCCATCATCGCCGGCAATTTGACCGGCCCCATTTCCAGCCCTGACTATTTTCCGCTGCTGGTCCTGAATCATCTGCTGGGTGGCACCACTGGCAGCCGACTGTTTCTCAATCTCCGGGAAGTCAAAGGGCTGGCTTTTTATGCTTTCAGCGAGCTCAGCTTTTTCCGGGAAAATGGGCTGTACTGGGTAAGGGCCAAAACCGCCCCGCCGGCCATCGCCGAAACCATCGCCGGCATCAACAGTATCATGCGCAGTCTGTCTGAGGACAGGGTTGAACCGGGAGAACTGGAAAGGGCCAAAGCCTACTTGCTGGGCAACCTGCCCCTTCAGCTGCAAAGTCCGGAAAACCTGAGCCAGAGAATCGTCTTGCTCGACCTGTTTCAGCTGGCGCCGGACTTCTGGTCGAGGTACTTTCAAAACATCATGCCCGTCAACTCCGATAGCGTCCGCGAAGTGGCCAGAAAATACCTGGCAGCCAGACCACTGGTGATTATTGCCGCCGATGCCACTCTGGCTCTTGACTACTTGAAAGATTTTGACAAAATTGATGTCTATAACCG
>DMVN01000245.1 GCA_003476685.1 Acidobacteriota bacterium
CCATCACCACCATGTTGGGCAGGCAACGCAGGTAGGCGAAATCGAAGAGGCCGTGGTGGGTGGGACCGTCCTCGCCCACGATTCCAGCCCGGTCCAGGGCGAAAACTACCGGCAGGTCCATCAAACAGACATCGTGGAAAATCTGGTCGTAGGCCCTCTGCAGAAAGGTGGAATAAATGGCTACCACCGGCTTGAGCCCGGCGATGGCCAAACCGGCGGCGAAATTGACCGCATGCTGTTCGGCAATGCCCACATCAAAAAAGCGGTCCGGGTTCTCTTCAGCAAACCGGTTGAGCCCGGTACCATCGGTCATGGCGGCGGTGATGGCTATGATTTTCTCGTCGCTCCGTCCGAGTTCAGCCACGGCTTCGCCAAAAGCCCGGGAATAACTCATCTTTTTTTCCGGGCTCAGGGGCTGACCGGTAGAAATGTTAAAGGGAGGGGCGCTGTGGAACTTCTCCGGGTCAAGCTGAGCCGGCCGGTAACCCTTGCCTTTCTGGGTCACGCAGTGAATCAGAATGGGCCCGGGGTAATTCCGGGCGTTTTCCAGAGCCTCGATCAAGCTGTGCAGGCTGTGGCCGTGGATGGGGCCGATGTACCTGATGCCCAGCTCCTCGAAGAAAATTCCGGGGAAAAAAGTTTTCTTGATCATATCTTCAAGAGCCCGGGCGGCCCGGATGAGAGGCCAGCCCAGCTTGGGGATGGACCTGAGCACCGATTTGGCCTGTTCCTTTATCCGCAGGTAAGGCTGGCCCGAGACCAGGTAGGACAGGTATCGGGACAGGGCTCCGACGTTGGGCGAGATGCTCATTTCGTTCTAGTTGAGGACAATAATCAACCGCTCCCGCAGGTGACCGATCTGGTTGAGGGCTTCATAGGCCACCCCGCCGGTCAGGCTGCCGTCGCCCACCACGGCGATGACATTATGATTTTCCCGGTTGCGGTCGCGGGCCACGGCCAGGCCCAGGGCGGCCGAAAGAGCGGTGGAAGCGTGCCCGGTGTTGTAGACATCGTGCTCGCTTTCCTCCCGGCAGGGATAGCCTAACAATCCGTCGAACTGACGCAGGCGGGAAAATTCTTTCTGACGGCCGGTCAGCAGTTTGTGGGTGTAGCACTGATGGCCGACATCCCAGACTATCTTATCCCGGGGGGAATCGAATACGTAGTGCAGGGCCAGGGTCAGTTCGACCACTCCCAGGTTGGAGGCCAGGTGGCCACCGGTCCTGGATACGGTTTCAATAATTCTGGCTCTGATTTCGGCTGCCAGTTGGGCCAGTTCCTTTATGGATAGCTTTTTCAGGTCCTCAGGACCTCTGATGGTGGGCAATATTTTTTCCGGGCTCATAGCTGGTTCTCACGGTCGGGTTGTAATTGATTTATAAAAAATGTCAAAATTTCCGAATCGATATCAGCCCGCCTCAATTCCTGAAGGGCCAGGTTCAGCCAGTCTGAAAGAAGTTTGGAAGCGGCCTTCAGGCCGAGGACGGCAGCCAGGTTAGGGCGAAAAGCCTGGCCGGGAAGCCGGTCCCGGTCCAGGTCCTGCAGGTCGTCCCGCAGCTGGAAGGCCAGTCCCAGGTAGCGGCCATAACCATCCAGGGCGGCCACGGCCTCAGCCGGAGCAGCAGCCAGCCTGGCTCCGCTGACCGCAGCCACTCTGATCAGGCCAGCCGTTTTCTTGAGGGCGGTTTCCTCAAAAGCCGCCAGGTCCCGGTTGTCCGGGTTGAAGCTGATATCAAGCCACTGGCCGGCAATCATCCCCCGGGCCCCAGCCGCCATGGCTATCTCGGCCGTTATCCTGTCCTTAAGCTGGCAGCAATGCCCCGGGGCCGGGGCGGCGGCCAGTATTTCAAAGGCCAGAGTCAAAAGCCCATCGCCGGCCAGGAGGGCCAGGGCTTCTCCGAATTTCTTATGGCAGGAAGGCTGACCGCGGCGGAAGTCGTCGTTATCCATGAGCGGCAGGTCGTCGTGGATTAATGAATAATTATGTATGAGCTCCAGGGCACAGGCATAGGGCAGGAGCAGCTCTTCGGCAGCACCGAAGTGCTGGCCGCTGGCCAGCAGCAGCAGCGGCCGGAAACGCTTGCCGCCGCCCAGGACGGAATAGCGCATGGCCGCCATAACTGGGGAGTCTTCAGGCTGCAGGTAGGAAGCCAGGGCCTGTTCCAGCCGGTTTCTTGCCTGCTCCAGATACCTTTCGGGGTTCACCGTCATGCTCCACTCAGCCTGCCTTATCGGTCTTCTTCTTCCTCTGTTTCTTCTTCGTTTTCATCTTCAGTTTCTTCTGCTTGACCTGGAGAACTGAAGTCTTCCGGGCTGAAGTCATGGGGCTGGAGCTGGCCCTTTTCGTCTTTAAGCAGGATTTCAATTTTCTTTTCGGCCTTATCCAGTTCGGCTCTCAGGAACCTGGTCAGCTTGATACCCTTTTCAAACAGGGCCAGGGATTCGTTCAGGGCCAGGCCGCCTTTTTCCAGCTGGCTGACAATTTGCTCCAGCTCGGCCAGCGCTTTTTCAAAATTCATCTCTTTTCCTTTGGTTGTCATGGCTTCTCCTTGATGAACTTTGATTCAATTTTAACCCTGGGGTCGACCCGGTTGACCCGGCAGTTGAGTTCGCCCCGGTAGAAAGAGACAATCACTTCTTCCCCCGGCTCCACTTCGGTGGCCTTCTGTACCGGCCACAGTCCGCCGGCTTTCCAGCAGATGGTATAGCCCTTTTTAATCACGTTTAAGGGAGAGAGGTTATGGAGTGAGGAGGACAGGCGGTCCCAGAGTGAATTCAGGTCTTTCAGCCTGAGCTGCAGCGAATGGCCTAATCTTTGCCTGAGTTGTTGGCTGCGGTTCTTATACTCGGTGAGGGTTTCTTTCCTGGTCTGGAGGGCTTTCCAGGCCCGGGTGTCCAGCTCATCTACCCTCTGCCCCAGGCTCATCAGTCTGAACCTGAAATTTCTGACGATTCTCTCTTCGGCCAGCAGACTTACCCGGTTTCTCAGCTTCTCCAGGAAGTGCTTTTCCATCTGGTAAAGACGCTGGAAGAGGTTTCCGATTTTTTCCCGGAATTCTTCCTCCTTGGACACGACCATTTCAGCCGCGGCCGAAGGAGTGGAAGCCCGGATGTCGGCCACAAAGTCGGCGATGGTGAAATCGATTTCATGGCCGACAGCCGAGATGACCGGCTTGGTTTTCATGCAGTTGAAAATGGCTCGGGCCACTATCTCTTCGTTGAAAGCCCAGAGGTCTTCAATCGAACCGCCGCCCCGTCCGACAATGACCACATCGATGTCATCCTGCCGGCTGAAATAGTCGAGCCCCTCAGCGATGTTCTGGGCTGCTCCTTCGCCCTGAACCAGGGAAGGATAAATAATTATGTGCAGGCGGTTGAAGCGGCGCTCGATAATCCGCAGGATATCGCGGATGGCGGCCCCGGTGGGAGAGGTGACGATGCCAATTTTTTTGGGCAGGAGAGGCAGCTTTTTCTTGTGTTTGGCCTCAAACAACCCTTCAGCCTGCAACCTGGCCTTAAGCTGTTCAAAGGCCAGCTGCAGGGCCCCTTTGCCGCGGGGCTCCAGTTTTTCCACCACCAGTTGATATTCACCGCTTCTTTCGTAAACAGTTATCCGGCCGCCGCAGATGACCTTCATCCCGTCTTTCAACTCAAACCGGGGGGCCAGGGTGTTCTTCTTCAGTTCTGATTGAATCCGGCTGGCGTCGCTCCGGAACATGACCGCCCGCAGCTGGGCACTTTCGTCTTTCAGGGTGAAGTAATAATGGCCAGAAGACGGCTGCCGCAGGTTGGAAATTTCGCCCTCAACCCAGACGAAGGGGAAGGCGGTTTCCAACGCCAGCCGGACCAGTCTGGTCAGCTCGCTGACCGTATAAACACGGTCCCTGACAATCAGTCCTTCAGTCTTCACTCTGGTCCTCGGTTAAAAGCTCGCGTTGTATGGACAGGGCCCGGCCGCGGCCCGGGTCGATGGCAATGAAAACGGCGCTGAGCAGCAGCCCGTCAGTGGCCGGCTCGAACCGCTGGGGCCTCCCGGTCAGGAAGCGCTGCAGGGCCTGGTCCGGCTTCATCCCGATGACTGAGTTCCGGCCGCCGGCCATGCCCACATCGGTAATGTAGGCGGTTCCGCCCGGCAGAACTCTTTCGTCGGCGGTGGGGATATGGGTGTGGGTGCCGATAACCGCCGAAACTCGACCGTTAAGGTACCAGCCGAGGGCCTGTTTTTCCGAGGTGGCCTCGGCGTGGAAATCAATAATTATTATCGGGGTCAGGGGCGTTATCTCACCCAGCAGCCGGTCGGCTGTCAGGAAGGGGCAATCAATCGGTTCCATGAAGACCCGGCCCTGGAGATTGATGACCGCAGCCTTTATTCCCTTTTCGTTTTGAAAGATGTAATACCCGCGGCCTGGATTGACAGCCGGGTAATTGGCCGGGCGCAGCAAGCGGTTTTCTTTTTCCATATAACTGAGGACTTCTTTTTTATCCCAGATGTGATTGCCGGAGGTCAGGATATCCACCTGAAACAATAGTTCCTTGCCTATTTCCTCGGTCAGGCCGTTTCCCCCGGCAGCGTTTTCGGCGTTGGCCACCACCAGGTCGACAAGATGGCGGTCGACCAGCCCGGCCAGGTGCCGCGCCACCATCTGGCGGCCGGGGCGCCCGACGATATCCCCGATCATGAGCAGCTTCACGGCGGCCGCCCCGCTACCGGGCATATTCAACGGCACGCGTCTCGCGGATCACGTTGACCTTGATCTGGCCCGGGTAGGT
>DMVN01000100.1 GCA_003476685.1 Acidobacteriota bacterium
ATTTTTTTGGCCAGGGCTGGGGGGAGAAGTACAATTACATCAGCCTGCCCCTGGCGGCCGCGCCCGGTGGCGGCAATGCTTTGAACAGCTATTTCCCGATGCCCTTCAGCCAGGGAGCTCTCATTACCCTGGAAAATCAATCGGACCAGCCCATCGGGGCTTTTTATTACTACATTGATTACGAGCAGCACAAGACCATTCCGGCCGACCTGGGTCGCTTTCATGCCTTCTGGAATCGGGAATTGACCGAACCCGGGCCTGAGGGAGAAAATGAATGGTCAGTTCTGGGACCGCAATCGCCCAACCTGGATGGGGTCCGGAATTATATCATTGCTGATATAGAGGGTAAGGGCCAGTTTGTTGGCATCAATTATTATGTCGATAATCCCTCTCCCATGTGGTACGGCGAGGGCGACGACATGTTCTTCATCGACGGGGAAAAGTGGCCGCCGTCTCTCCACGGTACCGGCACCGAGGACTTTTTCAATTCTTCCTGGAGTCCGAAGGAGATTTACCAGCATCCTTATTTTGGTTACGCCCGGGTTAATAATGAAACCGGCTGGCTGGGCCGGACCCATTGCTACCGCTTTTTCCTGGAGTCCCCCATCACCTTTGAGAAGTCGCTCCGGGCCACTATCGAACATGGCCACAACAATTGCCTGGCCCTGGACCTGGTAACGGTGGCCTACTGGTACCAGAAAGAACCCCACAAGCCCTTTCCAGCCCTGCGGCCGAAACAGGAACGCCAGAACCTGCCGCCAATAGGGGTGGTGGAAATCCACCGCTGGCGCGAAGCCTGGAGACAATCACAGGGTGGTGGCAAGCTCTGGGGCAACGAGAGAAAGGAAGAAAAGAGATAACAAATGGGGGAGAGCCTCAACTGCCAGTAGCCGGTTTTGCTGCCACCGGCTGCTGGTCGACCGGGCTGACATCCTTTCGGACGAGAAAACGGGCCGCCTTTTTCCTGTTGCCCATAACCTTCAGGACTCCCGGCAGGACCTGGATGTGGACTGAATCGAGCGCTCCCAGGTATTCACCGTTATACTGGACCTCGAGAGCCTGGCCCTTGACCGTAACTTCTCTGGCCTTAAAATGTTTCAGCTTTCTCTGCATCCAGCCGAAATAGATAAAAGGAAAGAGCAGTATGTAAATAAGGGGTGGCATTTCAAACAGGATGATGTCCAGGTACCCGTCGTCCAGCTTGGCCTGTGGGGCCACCAGCCAGCTATAACCAAAATAATTGCTGTTGCCGATAACACAGTCCAGAAACCGGCTGGTGACCGTCAGCCGTTCGTACTGGCGGCCTTTCTGGTCGATGGCCTGACTGAGTTCCAGGACGTTTTCATTCCTCTTGTAGAATAGAAGCTTGCGGGCAGCCAGAAGATGCCCTAGAAGTCCGGGGATGGTATTCCTGACCTTTTCACCGGTTACAGCCGCGGTCGAGCCGATACTGGCAAAAGCCGCCACCCGGTCTTCAATTTTAATCAGGTCGATGGGGAAAATATCGCCTTCCTGAATGTACTTTATCGCTCGAAAAGGGTTCCTGGGGATTCCCAGTGATTTTCTGAAGGCATTGCCGCTTCCGAAGGGTATAACCCCGAAGATCACCTGCTCCTGGCGGCCGGATTCAAAAATGCCCTGCAGAACATCGGCGATGGTTCCGTCCCCGCCGACTGCCACCACCAGGTCGGCCGAGGAGCAGACCGTCCTGGTCATGGCTACGGTTTCTTCTTTGGTCCGGGGAGTATCGAGACAGCTGCCCGGAAGCCTTTTGACGAGCTCCGCCCTCAGCCGACGGCGCCTTTTCCAGCGCTTGTTGGCGGCCAGCGGGTTAATAAGGCAAACTATTTTTCGGTCTTTATTATTTTCCATCAGCCTGACAGCGAACCTGAATCCGGAATAAAGCTTTTTATTTATATCACGCCACCCGGGCAGTGTCAAAGGATAAGACCGGCTCTGTTCAGGTCCGAAAGGTGCTATCGGGAAGATAATTTGAGAGTCATGGTCCTGGAGCCAGAGATTTTGCCGCAGTAAGTCCGTGGCAGTAAGTTGACTCCAGATTTTTAGCCGAATCCGGCCCCGGCCTGAAAAAATGCCAGCGCGGAACCTGGCTTACAGCCAGTAGCCCCGGCCCGCTGCCAGGTCATTTTTTCTCAGCGACCACTTCCTGTGGCTCTAACTTCTCTATTTTTTTCGGACGGGGAGCATCAAACTTCCCGTTGCCGTCAAAGTCTACGAAAACCGGGTTGGTCAGAGCATAGGGCAGGGCGGCCTCTTCCGGCTGTCCGGTTCTGGCCGGCTGCTGCACCACGGGATACAGGGATTTCTGTCCGGATACTTCCACCACCAGGTAGGAATCGGCTGATAATTCTATGTCCAGTTTCTTGTCGAATTTCACCGGTTCAACGGCCGGGGTGGTGACCGGGAAGGTTATTTTCCTTTCCCCGTTGACGATGACCCGAACTTCATGGATGTCTATCCAGGGAGCTGATTGAACCCGGATTCTGGCCCTGACCTTTCCGTCCCGGTCGGTCACGGTGTCGCCCGGCTGATATTGGCCGTTGATCGTGAATTCCACCAGAGGACCGTTGCTGACAAAAGATTGGCCTTTTTTAAGCGCTGAGGCCAGCTCTTCCCAGGTAAATTCAGGCAATTTTTTGGGGAGACGGACAAATACCCGGGAATAACCCGGTTCACCCCCGTCGGCTCCGTGGGAATCAGAAGAGCCGACTGCCGGGAAGAAGTATCCTTTATTCAGAAGATTAAGCCAGTCGGCCACCGCCTGGTCATTTCCCCGGTGAAAACTGGCTCCGTTCATCACTTCCACCAGGTCAAAGGTTAAGACCAGGTTGCCGGTTGCCGAATCGGCTTTTTTCGGGTCGAGGCCGATGTTCTCAAAATAGCCCAGGTTTCCGGCTCGGGGGTGATTCAGCTGCAACAGGGAAGCCGGGTTCTTCTTCTGACAGGCCTGGAACAGCTCTTCCACCCGCTCAAATGCCGGGATGATGGCCCCCCGGGTTTTTTCTTCAGGTTTGATGGCCACCGGGTAATTGTTGAAGTGAAGGTAATTGTTTAGTGGGGTGACCTCGACTCCAGGAAATACCCGGAGGTAGTTGGCCAGGCCCAGCCGGACCAGCTCCGGCTGATAATCGGTCACGAAATTGTGGTCGGTGGCGATGGCTGCATCCAGGTTTTCAGCCACGATCGACTTCAGCCTCTCGGCCACACTCAAGGTGCCGTCAGAATTGATGGTGTGAAGATGGGGGTCAACAGAAATGTAGCCTTTAAGATTGACGGCTTTCTCCAGCTTAAAAGTGATTTCCTGCTTCTGGCCGGCCAGGACTTCCACCACCCGGCGGTCATTGGTATAGAGCGGTCCGTGGGAAGCGCTCAGCAGGTAGCGCCCGGCCGCCAGCTCAATTTCCAGGGGTTGGGGATGGGTATAGACTGAGTTCTTGAATCTTTCCCAGCTGCGGCCGCTCAGAACCGGATTTTCCGGGGCAAAATAAGGAGTCCTGGTTCCTTCCAGACCGAAGACGGAAATTTTGCCCGGCAGGGGCTTTCCCTTCCTGTCTACCAGGTTGAGCTTCAGGCGTCCGCCGGCCGGGCCAACCAGTTCAAACTTTCTGTCTTCATTCCGGCTGACCCTGACAGTCTTCTCCACTATCGCCGGGAACAGGTGGCCCCGCAGACGGTAGGTTCCCTCCGGCAGCAGAATATTCAACTGGCCTTCTCCCTGGTGATAGGCCCTGAAAAAAACGGAAGAGGACACCACCTCCTCCACCACGATTTCCGCCGGTGCGGACTGGTTATTCTCCAGGCTGATTTCCACCGGAAGGACTTCCTTTTTCAAAAGGGAATAGATGTCGGACAGGAGGCCGGCGGCTTCCTTCCTGACCAGGAGCACATAATTAAATTCCACGGTCTGACCGGGAAGAAGTCGTGCGGGCAGCTCGGCCGGCTGGCTGCCCAGGTTGACCCAGCCCAGGTAAAGATTTTTCTTCTGGTAAACCCGGAAGTTAAACCCGGGAAAGTATTTTTGGTGGTAGGGATTAAAGTGGTAGGCATGCAGAGCATTGAAATAAACAGAAAGAGCCAGGTTATCAATGGGTACCTGGCCGGAGTTGCGGAAGGCAGCCTTAATGAGGACCTGGCCTTTTTCCGGGGGTATGGTGTATACGGTCTTAATATCTGCCTTTTCCCCTTTCCGCCCGCTAAAATCTGCTTTCAATTCGATAACCAGAGGAGCTCCCTTGGTCCGGGTCTGAGAAGTCCTGGCTATGGTATAAGCCGGGTAATAATAATCAAACCCGGTTCTAACCTGAAGCTGTCCGGCAACGAGGGCGTTGCCCGAAGGAGAATCGGCCGGAACCAGGGCCAGTAGGGCTCCCCGGCCATCTGGCAGTGGATAATAATTTATCGCCGGGAAATCCCGTGATTCAACTCCGAGAAGGTACAGGAATCGACCGTCATTAATCAGGAAATCCCCGCTTCTGGCCAGGGCGGCCAGGTCTCCGGGGAGTAAACCTGGCTCGGTTATTTTTTTTAGCTCCACCGCCGCCTGGAGTCCTGCGGCTATCAGCAGAATGAAGATGAAGGCTATCAGCCTGGCTATTATTTTTTTATTAGACCGCTTCATGACCACCTCCGTTAAAATCTCTAACATCTTAACAAAAATTGCCTTCGTCTAAAATTTATTTTTGGTTAAAAAATGATAAAATTAAACCGCCATGAACCGGCTACCAGAAAAAATCATCAGGGTTAAGGATAAAAGGTTTCTTTTGCGAGTGGAAGATAGCGGACAGGCGGCTGATTACCAGAAGTATGAAGACCTGCGCCAGGCCGTCTGGCAGTTTTCTGAAGACCACCTGGCCGGAACCCGGAACCTGATGTGCGAGAACTTTCTGCACGAGGGCAGCAGTCTTTTCCTGGGAGTGTTTGAGGAAGATGAACGCGGTCGGTTCCTTACGGACGGGAAGCACCTGGTCGGCTTCAGTTATGGTTTTGTCGGCCTGAAAGACAAATCACTGGGTTTTGACCAGCCGGGAAATCTCTGGTTTTATTCTCAATTTCTGGGAGTCCGGCCCGACCGTCTTAATTATGGCCTGGGTCTCCAGCTCAAAGAGTTTCAGAAAGAAGTGCTGCTGGGGATTTTCCATCTGGAGACCGTGGTCTGCACCTATGACCCGCTGACCGCAGTTAATGCTTACCGCAACGTCCGTCATTTCGGGATGACGGTTCTGGAGTACCGGGTGGCGCCCTATGGAGAATACGGCGGCCGCCTGAACCGCCGCGATGTGCCCTCCGACCGCTTTTTCATGAGCTGGGACCTGAAAAAAGAGCACCGGCCGCTGGTTCCCGACCATCAGGTTAAAGATTATCTCGAACGCTGGCCGCGGGCCATTCAAATGCAATACCGGTGGCTTGAAACAGAAAAAGGGTCAGCCCGGCTGGAGGTGGCTGAGCAGGCGGTCATTAACCTGCACGATGAATTTATCCTGGTGCCGGTGCCGGCTGATTTTTACCTGATGCTTAACCTGACTGAGGTCGAGGAGGCGGAGATCCGCCGCCTGCCGCTCAACTGGCGGCTGCAGTCCAGGGAAGTTTTCCAGCATTATTTTCTGCGGGGTTATCAGGTGGTTGACTTCCTGAAGCCCGAAGAACCCGGGTGCCCGAGCTGTTACCTGTTGAGGGCCGGTAGCTGACCTTTCCCGGAAAAAAATTATGCCGGCCTCGGCCCGGCTCTGGTATAATCAGTTTCTTTGGTTGGGCCCTGAAGACCTTGCAGGGTCGGAGTAGAATGGAAGTGATTTACCGGGCTAATTTCCAGCCCGATTGAAAGGATAGTCATGAACGGCGACAAATTTCTTCGACCAGGCTTTTTAGGATTGTTCCTGCTGGCTTTGCTGGCTTTCTTCCTGGGTGCCTGCCGCCAGCCTGAAGTTCAGGTGTCGGCCGGGAGCCTTGAGCAGAAGGCCAGAGAAATTCATAAGAAGATAGTCACGGTGGATACTCACTGTGATACGGCCATGATGCTGCTCCGCGGCAACTGGAATCCGGCTGAGCGCCATGACCCGGAGGCCCCCGGGAGCGGCAAGGTTGACCTGCCCAGGATGAAGGAGGGCGGGCTTGATGCCGAGTTTTTTGCGGCTTTTGTCGGCCAGGGGCCCCGGACTGAACAGGGCTACGCTCAGGCCAGGAAAAGAACGGAAGAGCTGATCCAGGCGGTGAAGAATATGGTTCAGGCTAATAGCTCCCTTATCGGGCTGGCCCTCAACCCGGAAGACGCTTACCGCCTGAAGAAGCAGAACAAGCTTATAGCCTTTCTGGGAATAGAAAACGGTTATGCCATCGGCCGGGACCTTGGCCTGGTCAAGTATTTTTACGACCAGGGGGTTCGTTACATCACCCTGTGCCACTCTTCTGATAATGATATCTGTGATTCTTCCACCGACCGGGCTGAGCCGGAAGATAAGGGCCTGAGCGATTTCGGCCGGCAGGTGGTCCGGGAATGCAACCGCGTGGGTATTATCATCGATATCTCCCATGCTTCTGACCGCAGCTTTTTTGATGTCCTTGAAGCCAGTGCCGCTCCCATCATCGCCTCTCATTCCTGTGTCCGGGCGGTCTGTGATAATCCCCGCAACCTGACCGATGACATGATCAAGGCTCTGGCGGCGAAAGGCGGAGTGATTCAGATTTGCTTCCTGTCGGCCTACGTCAAGCCGCCCCAGCC
>DMVN01000022.1 GCA_003476685.1 Acidobacteriota bacterium
CCAGAGATAGAGCTCCGGGGTCCTGAGGTCGAGCTTGCGGGCATAGGAAGGCACCTGGCGGACAATGAGCTCCTTCTCGGCCGGCAAGAACCGGGACAGATGGTCCAGCCGGTTCAACCGGCGGAAGCCCCTCAGGATAAGGTCCGGGGTGAACAGGCCCTTGATGACAACTTCTTCCTCGGCGAATTCTTCCTCTTCAAACGACAGGCGAACCTCGAACAGGTTAAAATAGTCGGTCAGCCTGGCGGCCAGGAATTCGCGGGTTAATTCCAGGGCTTCCTGAGGTGGAAGGAAACCATGTTCTATGAGCACGGCCACTACCGAGCCCAGGCTGTCAGAGCCGAGCAGCTGGCGGTTAAGCCTGAGCGGCGGCTCAATCCTTCTGGTTTCCTGTAGCCAGTCCAGAAAATCTTTTTCCGGAAAGTATTTTTTGACCGGAGTGATTTCGCCCCGGACCAGGCAGAACTGCCTTTCGTAGGGACCGGGGTTGAGTCGCAGCCGACCGCTTTTCTGGCTTTCCCAGAGCTGGAACAGGTAAAAGGGAAGTGAAAGGTTCGGGCTATTTTTTCCGGATGGCTCAGCCATAGCCTTAATTTATAGAGGCTGAGCCTGGTTGTCAACCGCTCCCGGGTTATTGGTAACGGCTCATGCCCCACAGGCCCAGGCCAATGTTGACCACGGTCTTGAGGGCCCAGAAGAGGTAGCTGATAATCAGCGATTTTTTCAGGTCAACCTTAAAAATAACTGAGAGGGCATAGCCCAGCACCCCGAACACCCACAATTGGAAAAAGTCAATGCTGTTCAGGATGATATAGGGAGTGGAGGTGAATTCCAGCCGGGGAAAGAAGACGGCCAGGCCGGTGGAAATCTTGAAAACAGACTGCTTGGCCGTGACCAGGATGAACCTGAGAGCATTGCCCAGCACGGCGTTGATGAAACTGGCATGAAACATGGCGCTCAGCACCTGGCGGTAGTTACCATGGACCGAGCCTGAAACCAGTCGGCCGAAGACCAGGAGCAGAATCGACTGGATGGAAAGCGCCAGCAGGGCCATGATACCAACAGTCAGCCCGCTCTGAATTTTATAGGACGTGGAAGTGGCCTGAGCTTCCTTATTGATTTTTTCCAGGTATTTGTTGTAACTCTCTTCTCCCATCCTTTCCCGTAGCATCTGTTTCATCTTGGGGCTGTTGTCCATGAGTTCGGCCGAGTCTTTGGCCGAGAATGGCGCTATCAGGAAGCCGAAAATAAAGGTAGCCACCAGAACAATGACCATGGCTTCAATCCAGGCCGGTTTTTCCGCCAGCCCGGCAAAAGTTTCTCTGGGCGCGGTGAACACGCCGATGAATCTCTGCCCTAAATTCATAGCCAGACTCCTTTCCTTTCTTCTTTTTCGACCAGGCCGTCTCTTATGTAAATAATTCTCTGGGCATGGTTGGCCACCTCGCGGTCGTGGGTAACCATGATGATGGTGTTGCCGCTGTCGTGGATTTTATGGAAAAGCCTCAGGATTTCCTGGCCGGTCCGGGAATCCAGGTTGCCGGTGGGCTCGNNGGTCGTTGACCAGGGCTCTGGCAATGGCTACCCGTTGCCTTTCACCGCCCGACAGCTCGGCCGGCAGGTGGTGCATCCGGTCTTTCATTTCCACCATTTCCAGCGCCCGCCTGGCTTTCTCCTGGCGTTCTTCCTTGCTGGCCCCGGCGTAAATCAGCGGCAGCTCCACATTCTTGAAAGCATCGGCCCTGGCCAGCAGGTTAAAGACCTGGAAAACGAAGCCGATTTCTTTATTTCGGATGTGGGCCAGCTCGTCCTCGCTCAAGGTGCTGACCAGCTGCCCGTTAAGGTAATATTCTCCGGAAGTCGGTGTGTCCAGGCAACCCAGGATGTTCANNGGCAGCAGGTTGAAGGTCTGGAAGACGAAGCCGATCTCGCGGTTGCGCACCTCGGCCAGTTCGTTGTCGCTCATGTCGCTGACATCGGTGCCCTTCAGGTCGTACCTGCCGCTGGTCGGCGTGTCCAGGCAACCCAGGATGTTCATCAGGGTTGACTTGCCCGAACCGCTGGGGCCCATGATGGCCACAAACTCGTTCCTGGTTATGGTCAGGCTGACCCCACGCAGGGCTTCCACCTGCTGCTTGTCCAGCTGGTAGATTTTCTTTAAATCCCTGGCCAGGATCAATTCGTCGTCAGCCGGCAGAACGGGCATGGCTCATTTCCTTTCCACCTTCAGCAGGTTGCCGTCCTTGAGGTCACGCAGGGCGGAGTAGGGGCCGGTCACGATTTCCTGTCCATCTTCCAGGCCCGAGACGATTTCCACCATCATCCCGCCCATAATGCCTTTTTTAACGGGCTGGAACTTAGCCCGGCTGTTTTGTATCAGGAAGACTCCTTCCTCTTCCTTGGCTCTATCCGGCTGAGCGGTTTCAGCCGCGGCTTGACCTTCGGGTTTTTTACTTTCCCTGACAACCAGGGCGGCAATGGGCACGGCCAGCACTTCCTTTTTTTCGGCCACGATGATGTCGGCTGAGGCTGACAGCCCCGGCTTTAGCTGGTGCTCGGAGTCTTCAAGAGTAATGACCACCTTGAAGTTGCGTGATTCCTGCGAGCCAACTGTGGCCCGGTCCAGGGCCGAGCTGCCTATTTCCGTCACCTTCCCCTGAAAAACGTAGTCGGGGAAAGCATCAACCTTGACCCGGGCTGTCTGGCCAGTCCTGACGTTAATCACGTCGGTTTCGTCCACTTCCACTTCCACTTCCATAATTGACAGGTCGGCAATGGTCAGGAGGACGGTGCCGGGGTTGTTCATGGTTCCGACAATGGCCACCTCGCCCTCTTCCACCCTCAGGCTGGTAACCATGCCGTCGATGGGAGAGGTGTAAGTGGTTTTCTTCAGGTCATCCAGGGTGCTCTTGAGGTTGGCTTCGCCCTGTTTAATCTGGTAGCGGAGGGATTGCAGGGTGGCGGAGGATACCTCGTACTGGACCCTGGCTCCTTCCAGCTGGTCCTTGGAAATCAGCCCGCTGTCATAAAGTTGCTTCTGCCGGTCGTAAAAACTCTTGTCGCGCCGGTACTGGGCCTCGGCTCTGATCAGTTCAGCTTTGAACTGATTGATGTTGGCCCGGATGCGGTCCACCTGGGCTTCGAAGTAAGCCGGGTCAATCTGCAACAGAAAATCCCCGGCTTTTACTTCCTGGCCCTCCTTGACCCCGATCTTGACGATGCGGCCGGCCACCAGGGCGCTGATGTTGATGTTCTTTTTGGGCTTGACCTCGCCCGAGGCAGAAATTATAGAGGTGATATCCTGCTTTTTGACTTTGTCCACGGTCACCTTGATGGCTTTTTCCCGTGAAGCCTGGAGGTTTAGCAGGATGATGATGGCTATTATCAAAATTATCCCGGCAAACAGGATAATTCTTTTCTTCTTCCTGGAACTTTTCTTATCAGCCATTTTTATGTCCTTTGAAACAGACGGTTTTATGTAATTATACAAGATTTTACGGATTTTTGGGGGAAAAGTTTTAATTATTGCCAGCTGCCAGCCAAGCTGATAAGATTTTCCCATGGACAAACCGGAACAATTTCTGGCGGCAGCCAGGGAAGCCGCTCTGGAAGCCGGTCATTACCTTCTTAAAGGACTGGGCCAGAAAAAAGAGGTGGATTTTAAGGGCCAGGTAGACCTGGTTACCGCCTATGACCGTCGCTCGGAAGAGCTCATCTACGAAAAGCTCGGCCGAATTTTCCCCGGTCACAGTTTCCTGGCCGAAGAGGCTATCAGCCGGAAGAAGCCATCCGATTATTGCTGGCTGGTTGACCCCCTGGACGGCACTACCAACTATGCCCACGGTCTTCCGGTTTTCTGCGTGTCCATTGCCCTGCTCTGGAGGGAAGAAATAATCATCGGGGTGGTCTACGACCCCTGCCGGAACGAGCTGTTTACGGCTGTTCGGGGCCAGGGAGCTTATCTGAATGACCGGCAAGTCAGGGTCTCGGACGCGACCGAGCTCGGCCGGAGCCTGCTGGCCACCGGTTTTCCCTATGATGTCCGCACCAGCCCTGATAACAACCTCAGCCATTTTGCCAATTTCGCCGTCCGGGCTCAGGCCATAAGGCGCCTGGGTTCGGCTGCGCTCGACCTCTGTTATGTGGCCTGCGGCCGGTTTGACGGCTACTGGGAGCTAAAGCTCAAACCCTGGGACCTGGCCGCCGGCGCTCTGATAGTAAGCGAAGCCGGGGGCCGGGTAAGCGATTTACAGGGACGAGACTTTACCATCTCCAGCCCCCACCTGGTGGCCTCTAACGGCCGCATTCATCAGGCCATGCTGGAAATCATAGCTCTGGGTTTAGTAAAATAGGCGACGGAGAGAAGGGAAGATGAAAACCCGGAAATCTCTGCTGTATTTGGTTGTTTTCTTAATAGCTCTGACTTTTTTGCCGGCCGTGGCCCAGGAAATTCCACCTGACGTGGTCCCGCGCCAGGAAGAGGGCCTGGTGCTGGTCAAGCAGGTTGAGGTCAAGGCTGCCCTGGGCTGGGTAGATACCGGGCTTGATGTCAGGGAAATCGACCGGTTCGTTTTCCGGGTTTCTGGTACCATCTCCCTGCAGAAGGGCAATCCCATTGCCAGCTGCGGCCCGGAAGGTCTCGACCTGCAGACGCCGCAGCAGCCGCTGCCCGACCGCAACCTGGGGACGGCCGTGGGCAAGGTGGTCAAGGTTCTGAGCGTTACCAAAGATGAGGAGACCGGAGAAGAAATCCGGGAAGAAGTAACCTCCGTGTTTTACCTTGGAGCCGGGGCCGAGGTGCCAATGCCCCTGGAAGGCCGGCTGTACCTGGGCGTAAATGACAATGTCTATGCCGATAATGACGGCCAGTTCGTGGTTGTTATTCTGAAAAAAGAAAAAACAGATTAAATGGCAGTTGAGCGCCGGCCTCAGATTTCAGCCGGGCTTTCTTTTGGTCTGAGGAAATGTTCCATGAACTGGGTGTTGTAGTTCCCCCTGACAAAATCATCGCTGGCCAGGATGTTCAGCAGCAGCGGGATATTGGTCTTGATGCCCACGATGGTGGTTGTTTCCAGGGCGGCTTTCATCTTGGAGATGGCCAGCTGCCTGGTCGGGGCATAGGCGATAATCTTAGCGATCAGAGAATCATAATGAGGAGGAATTTCCCACCCGGCATAAGCGGCTGAATCAACCCGGATACCTTCCCCTCCGGGAAACACCAGGAAATCAATTTTCCCCGGGGAAGGAATGAAAGTCTCGGGGTCCTCGGCGTTGATGCGGCATTCTATGGC
>DMVN01000112.1 GCA_003476685.1 Acidobacteriota bacterium
GGAGTTCGATCTGGGAATAATCGGCGGATAGCAGCAGATGCCCGTCTTCCGGAATGAAGGCCTGCCTGATTTTCTTGCCCATCTCACCCCGGGCCGGGATGTTTTGCAGGTTGGGGTCGGAGGACGATAGCCGCCCGGTGGCCGTCACCGTCTGGTTGTAAGAAGTATGGTCCCGGCCGGTTTCCGGGTTGACCAGCTCCACCAGGGAATCGGTGTAGGTGGATTTAACCTTGGCTAATTGCCGGTACTCCAGGACCGCCCGGGCCAGGGGGTGCAGCGGGGCCAGCTCTTCCAGGATTTCTGTGGCCGTGGACAACCCCCGGGTAATCCTGGTTTTCCTGGAGGCCGGCAGGTTCAGTTTATAAAAAAGAACCTGGCTGAGCTGCTGGGGTGAGTTGATGTTGAATTCCTGGCCGGCCAGTTCATAAATCTGCTTTTCCAGGCGGCGCAGCTGCTTGTCCAGTTCTCCCCCCAGTTCTCTTAACAGGTCCAGGTCCAGCCTGACCCCGGCCATTTCCATTTCGGCCAGGACTTCGATGAGCGGCAATTCAATATCAAGGTAGAGACGGTCCAGTTTCCGGGCTTCTACTTTGGGCCAGAGCACCCGGCTGAGGCTCAGGGCCAGGTGGGCGTCCTGACAGGCATATTCTGACACCCGGTCCACCGGCACCAGGTCCATGGTCAGCTGTTTTTTCCCCTTGCCTACCAGACTGTCAAAGGGAATCTTGGCTTCCTGCAGGTAATAAGCAGCCAGCTTGTCCAGGTTATGCTTGCCCCAGTTGGGTTCCAGCAGGTAGGACAGGACCATGGTGTCGTGCTGCAGACCCCGGAGCGTCAGACCCTCTCTTTTGAGAACTATGTAATCGTATTTGATATTCTGGCCGATTTTTTTGACGGCCGGGTTTTCCAGCAGGGGCTTGAGTTCGGACAGCACATAGTCGGCCGGAAGTTGAGGCGGAGCCAGAGGATAACGGTGCCGCAAGGGGATGTAGAAGGCTTCACCCGGCTGGAGCGAAAAGGACAGGCCCACCAGCCTGGCCCGGGTGGGATAAAGGTTGGTGGTTTCAGTATCCAGGGCTACCTCTCCGGCCTGTTGCATGTCCCTGAGCAGTTTCTGGAAAGATTCTTTATCCAATATGGTCTGGAAGTTCTTTTTGAGCTGCTCCTTTTTATTCAAGTACTGCGGGATGAAGCTGGTAAATTCCAGTTCCCGGTAAAGTTCGACCAGGGTCTCGCTGTCCGGCTCCTGGGGTCTGAAGGCTTCCAGGTCCAGTTCCAGGGCCAGGTTATCTTCGACCCGGGCCAGCTGCAGGCTCAGGGCCAGGCGGTCGAGATTATTTCTAAGGTTTTCTCTTATGCGGGGATTCTTGACCCGGTCCAGGTTCTGCTTCAGGCTATCGAGGGAGCCAAACTCCAGGATCAGGTTCTTGGCCGTCTTCTCCCCTACCCCTGGTACTCCAGGAATGTTGTCGGAGGCATCGCCCCAGAGGGCCAGGACCTCCACCACCTGGCTGGCCCGGACCCCAAAGAACTCTTCGACAGTTTTAATTTCTCTGTTTTTAAGGAGAGTCAGAGCTTCCGGCTCCAGGCTCCGGTCCACGATGAAAATATCTTTGGCCGGGTTCCAGATGGCCACCCGGGGCCCGAGCACCTGGAACAGGTCTTTGTCGGTGGTCACAATGATGGTCAGAAGCCCGCGGGCTTCAGCCTTCCGGGCCAGGGTGGCCAGGACATCGTCCGCCTCATAGTCGGCATACTCAAAAAGCGGGATGCGCCGGGCCTGAAGTATTTTTTTTAAGACTGGCACCTGGACCGTCAGGTCCTGGGGCATCGGTCGGCGCTGGGCCTTGTATTCCTGGTAGGCCTGGTGCCTTAGCGTAGGAGCACCGGTGTCAAAAACAATCCCAAGGTATTCAGGCTTCTCTTCCTCAATTATCTTATTCAGGGTATTGATAAAACCATAGATGGCATTGGTAGGGAAACCGGCCGAATTAGCCAGCTTCTGTATGGCGTAATAGGAACGATAGAGGAGAGAGTTGCCGTCTATCAGGAACAGTCTGCCGCTGGTCATTCCAGAAACTTGTCGTACTTCCCTTCCACGATTTCGTCCAGGACATCGGCATGGAGTTCTTCCACCAGGTTCTGGATGATTTCTTTGAGGTTAGGCTGATTCAGCTGGTCCGAATAGGAAAGCCTTTTAGAGGCGATGACCCGGCCGGCCAGGTAAATCAAAGATTCAACGTAGTTGAAGGCCGGTCCTTTATCCTGGGTCTGGACCATGAAGGAAGCTCCTTTGTATTCAATAGTGGTGTTGTAACCTTCCATCGGTCTTTTACCTTCAAGTTGATTATACTCAGAACAAAACAGCCTGCAAGCGATAAAACCGCCGCCGGAGTTCGGTTGACAACCCCGGTCAGGCTGGTATAATACTTGGTCATAAAAGGAATAAGCCATGGTCATCGATGTCAACGAAATCCCCAGGGAGGGCTTGCACATCGACCAGGATTTCGACTTTGCCAGTCTGGACCTGGTGGAAGAAGAGGCCGTCCTGCTGGAGCCGACCCATGCCGTGGTGGAAGTCCGGAAAGCTGGCAGCGAGGTGCTGGTCAAGGGTAAAATCACCACCCGGCTGAGCTTCATCTGCAGCCGCTGTCTCCGTCCTTTTGAGTATGCCGTTGACTCGATTTTTGACCTGGTTTACCTTCCGGAAGAGCTGGATGAAGTCAAGGAAGAGCTGGAGGAAGAAGACCTGGAGCGGTTTTTCTACTACCACCAGCAACTGGACCTCAGGGAAATAATTCTGGAACAGCTGAACCTGAGCTTTCCCCTGCGACCTCTGTGCTCGGAAGATTGCGAGGGTATTTGCCCGGTATGCGGTGAGTTGATAAACCAGGGCCGCTGCTCCTGCCAGGTGCAGGAGTCCGACCCCAGGCTGGAAAAATTAAAATCTTTTTTGAGAGATAAGAAATAAATGCCAAACCCAAAACGCAGACATTCACCTTCGAGGAAAGGCAAGAGAAGGTCCCACGACCACCTGACTCTGCCCTCTTTCTCTCTCTGCCCGAACTGCGGTAGCCCCAAGCTGCCCCACCGGGCCTGCCCGGAATGCGGTTATTACAAGGGGCGGCAGGTCATTGAGGGTCAGGAACAATAGACGAGTTCCTGTAATGACCATCGCAGCCAGGGCCAGCGCCGGAAACATCTTCCGGCCGGGAAGGAGCGGCCAGCCCGGGTGGGGCCAGCCTGCTGCCGGCCCCGGTCTGTACCGCTTGCCCGGAAATCATCCAACCACAAATCGGAACCCGGAGACGGCCCGCCGTTTACCGGACCGGCCAGGAACTGGCCCCGGTTCTGATATCTCAGAAAACCAGTTGCAAAAATTTCTGAAAAATATAGACTATTTAAGGCATGGTAAAATAATTAGCCAGAGATAGAGGGCAATAGCTTATGTTCAAAACTACGAGAGCCATGGTCTTATTTAAAAAGGAAGGCCTGCAGCTGGGCTCTTTAAACCGACTGGAAAATTATGCTGACGGAGAAGGCGGATGATTTTTTCTGGCATGGTCTCGCTGGTAACCGGGGCTTCGCAGGGTATAGGCGAAGCCATAGCCGAGGAACTGGGCCGCCAGGGGGCCACGGTCGTTCTGGTAGATATCCAGAAGGACAAGCTGGAACAGGTGGCCAGCCGCCTGGCCGGACTTGGCATAAAGGCTTACCCCTATGAAGCTGATGTCACCGACAGCCACCGGGCCAGCCAGGTGGTGGAAGAAGTGGTCAACTCTTTGGGGCGGGTTGACCACCTGGTCAACAACGCCGGCATTACCCG
>DMVN01000215.1:0-2184 GCA_003476685.1 Acidobacteriota bacterium
TCTACTTCCAGGGCCGCGAGACGGTCAATCCCTATTATGATAAGACGCCTGAAATCGTTCAGGACGTCATGGACAAATTTGCCAAACAGGTTGGCCGCAGCTACCACCTCTTTGATTATGTCGGCGCTCCGGATGCTGAAAAAGTCATTCTTGTGATGGCTTCCGGCGCTGAAACAGCAGAAGAAACCGCCCACAAACTGGTCAAAGCCGGTGAAAAAGTAGGCGTTATCTCCGTTCGACTCTACCGCCCCTTCTCCGTAAAACATCTCATGGCTGCCCTCCCCAGTACTGTCAAGGTCATTGCCGTGCTTGATCGCACCAAGGAACCCGGCGCCGGCGGCGAACCGCTTTATCTGGACGTTGTAAATGCCGTCAAAGAAGGCATGGAAGAGGGCATTGCACCATTCACCTCCACCCCGAAAATCATCGGCGGCCGCTACGGCCTTTCTTCCAAGGAATTCACCCCGGCCATGGTCAAGGCCGTTTACGACCACCTGGCTGGAGCCTGCTTCCATGGCTTTACCGTGGGCATCGAGGACGATGTCACCAAAACTTCCCTGCCGGTGGGACCTGTCCTGGAAACCGAGCCGGAAGGCACGGTGCGCTGCAAGTTCTGGGGATACGGTTCCGACGGTACGGTCGGAGCCAATAAGAACTCTATTACCATCATCGGCGACAATACCGACCTCTATGCCCAGGGTTACTTTGAATACGATTCCAAGAAATCAGGCGGGGTGACCATCTCCCACCTCCGCTTCGGGAAGCATCCCATCAAGTCGGAATACCTGCTTAACACCGTCGATTTCGTCGCCCTGCATAAGCCGGCTTACATCGGTCGCTATGATATCCTGGAAGGATTGAGAGAGGGCGGAGTTTTCCTGCTGAATTCACCCTGGCCTAAGGAAGAGGTCTTTGAGCGCCTGACCGCTGATATGCAGAAAACCATCATTGAGAAAAAGATAAAAGTCTACAACATCGATGCTTTCAAGATCGCTCAGGAAGTAGGCCTCAAGAACAGAATCAACACCATCATGCAGGTCTGCTTTTTCAAGATTTCCGGGGTTCTGCCTGAAGACAAGGCCATCGACCTGATCAAGAAAGCGATCTACAAGACCTACCACAAGAAGGGCGAGGATGTGGTGGCCATGAACATGAAGGCCGTCGACCGGTCCCTGGAAGCTCTGGAAGAAATCCCGATACCGGATAAAATTACCAGGTCGGCACCGGTGCCGCGCCTGATTCCGGAAGAGGCTGATGATTTTGCCCGTCAGGTCATCGAGCCGATCATGCATTTCAAGGGAAATACCATTCCTGTGTCCAGGATGCCTGAAGACGGACGGGTGCCCACCAACACGGCCAAGCTGGAAAAAAGAGGCATTGCCGAGGAAGTTCCCCGCTGGTTACCCGAAAACTGTATCCAGTGCAACCAGTGCGCTTTTGTCTGTCCCCATGCCGCCATCCGGGTCAAGCAGATACTGCCCGCCGACCTGAAGAACGCTCCGGCGGCCTTCAACACTCTGGTCTCCAACACCAAGAACGACAAGAACCTCAAATACCGCCTCCAGGTTTATGTTGAAGACTGCGTCGGCTGCGGCGTCTGTGTCGAAACCTGCCCGGCCAAGGAAAAAGCCCTGGTCATGGTCCCGATCGAAGAAGAAAGAGCAGCTGGTCAGAATGAGAACGAAAAGTTCTTTGAAAGCCTGCCCGATAGCCTGCTGGACGGAGTCAAGATCGACACCATCAAGGGTTCCCAGTTCCTGACCCCGTTGTTTGAGTTCAGCGGGGCCTGCGCCGGCTGCGGCGAAACCCCTTACATCAAGCTGGCCACTCAGTTATTCGGCGATCGGATGATCATCGCCAACGCCACCGGCTGTTCCTCCATCTACGGCGGCACCTTCCCGGTTTCTCCCTATGCCACGAATAAAGAAGGAAAGGGGCCGGCCTGGGCCAACTCTCTGTTTGAGGACAATGCCGAATACGGCTTCGGAATGAGGCTGGCGGTGGATACCATGCGCCGGCAGCTCTGGACCAATCTCAACGCCGCCCTGGAGGCCGGAACTCTACCCGAGCTGATGGAAGCTTTCCAGAAGATGAAAGAACTCTGGAATGATAAAGGCGACCAGGCCAAAGCTACGGCCCGGAAGATTCAGGAGCTCTTGCCCAGAGCCCTGGCCAAGAATGATG
>DMVN01000215.1:2241-4178 GCA_003476685.1 Acidobacteriota bacterium
GTGGTGGCCATGAACCGCAACGTTAACCTGCTGGTGCTGGACACCGAAGTTTATTCCAATACAGGCGGCCAGGCTTCCAAGTCAACCCCGACCGGCTCCCGGGCCAAGTTTGCTTCTTCCGGCAAGAAAACCGTGAAGAAGGACCTGGGGCGGATGGTCATGAGCTACGGTTATGTCTACGTGGCCTCGGTGGCCATGGGGGCCAACATGAACCAGTGCCTCAAGGCCTTCCTGGAAGCTGAAGCCTATGACGGGCCGTCCCTGATTATTGCCTATTCGCCCTGCATTAACCACGGAATTGACATGAGCAAATCGCAGCAGGAAGAGAAGCTGGCGGTGGACACCGGCTACTGGATCCTCTATCGCTACAACCCGATGCTGGCCAGGGAAGGGAAGAACCCCTTCATCCTTGATTCCAAGGAGCCCAAGCTGGATTACGAGACTTTTCTGAAGAATGAGATTCGGTACCGCTCGGTCATGCAGGACTATCCGGACATAGCCAGACAGCTGTTTGCTCAAGCCGCTCAGGAAGCTAAGAAACGGTTCGAATACTATAAGAAGCTGGCCGAAGGTTGATCATTCCCGGACGACCAGGACTTCATAAGCCCGGTCAGGAGAGAAGGTTGAGCGGACCAGTTCATTCAAACGCTCCGGGCTGACCGCCTCCAGCAATTCCAGAAAGCGGTTGTAAAAGTCCAGAGATAGGTTATTGGCCAGAAGCAGGGAGAAGAAACCCAGCCGGTTATCCCGCTCGAGAGAGTGGCGAAGATAGCTGTTCCGGGCCAGGGTTTTGCCGCCGGAGATTGTTTCCGGATCCAGTCCTGCCTGGCCAAGTTGATTAAAGGTGGCTTGCAGCGAATCCAGCCCCGGCCGGGCTTTTTCCGGGTCGGTTTCCATGTAGCAGACAAATATGGCCCGTCCGCCGATTACTTCCAGACGTGAGTTCAGGTTATAGGCCAGTCCGCCCTCCTGGCGCAGAGACCAGATGATGGAGCCGGGCCCTTCACCCACGATTTTTTCCAGTAGATAAGCAGCCGGGTAGATGTCTTTTAGCTCTCCCGGCAGAACATAAGCCAGGACTACAGCCGCGCCCGCGGGCCCCTGATAATAATCGCAACTGGAGTCTGCTGGTGAGTCCTGTTTCTTTTCAGCCACGGGATAAATTTTTCTTTCGGCCGGTTCCGATTTTTTCACCCAGGACAGGTGCTGAGCCGCCAGCTCCTGGATGATTTTTTGGTCAAGGTCAGAAACAACTAACAAACTCAGTTCACCGCTGTTCAGGACGGATTCATAAAAGCGGCTGATGTCTTTCTTGCCGAGGGATGAGAGGTCGTTTTCCCGACCATAAAGAGACTGGCCATAAGGACTGTCCGGGAATATCTGCCGGTGCAGACAGACCAGGGCCGCTTCAACCAGCCGGCAGGCTTCTTTCCGCCCCTCCAGCTTCATGGTTTTTCTAACATTATCAATCCTCGGTCCGGAAAACAGAGGTTTCTTGAGACCGGCACTTACTATTTCCATGATTCTTCCGAGATGCTGACTGGGAGCTTCAAACCTGATAACTGAAAAATCGGCCCGGCTGCCGGCGCTCAGGTTGACCCCGCTGGCCAGAAGTCCGGACAACCGGTCCTCGTCGCTGACTTCGGCCATCAGCCGGGTGGCCAGATAGGCCAGGCCGCTCTCCCCGGTTTTTTCCAGGGATTGGCCGCCGGCCAGATGGAAAACCACCGTGCTGAATTTCACCCCCGGGTCCTGCTGGTAGAATATTTTTAACCCGTTGGGGAGAGTTATCAATTCAAAGGTCAAGGGCTGAGCCACAGTTGGTGTGGTTTTGATCAAAAACAAAAGGGACAGCAGGCCCACCGCCAGGCCAGCCCGAAAGTTGTTTTTATTTTTCATTCTGGTTTAATCACTACCCAGACCGCCCTGGCTCTGAC
>DMVN01000104.1 GCA_003476685.1 Acidobacteriota bacterium
TTACTTCAGCTTCATCCTCAATCTCCACATCCAGAATAATTTTTTGGATACCAGTTTCGGGTAGCATGCCAAAACACAGATGGACAGGCGGCTTTATCTTCACTCCCTGCCGCACCCGCAGCCGGGCTTTAACACCGTCGGGCAGCTCTTCGGCCTCTATCTCCAGCCCTTCCACCACCTTTGAACTCAGCACCTTATTGGCGTTGATCACCACATGGGGAGCGCCCCGGTCAAAGCTCCGGTGCAGGTTGATTGATTCCAGAATTTCTTCAACCGCCTGGTCAGGCATTTTTCCCTCCTGCTTTCGTCTCTAAATTCAGGTCCGGGACGTTCTTATGCGGACAGGGCAGGCATTTACCGCTGAAATATTCCAGAATCTTTCCGGTTTCGCCCTTGTCCACCAGCATCCCGCTGCAGATTAAAAAAGCATGGTCGGCCTTCTCCAGCACCCGGGGGCTGTGGGTGATGAGCAGCACCGTGGTGCCTTCTTTCTTGAGGTGGGCGATGGCTTCAAAAATTCTTTCGATGGCTTCAATGTCCACTCCCGAATCGGGCTCATCCAGCATCACCAGCCTGGGCTTCATGGCCAGGATAGAGGCCAGCTCGATCCTTTTCCTTTCGCCGCCGCTCAGGGTTTTATCCACCGCCCGGTTTCGGTAGCGGACCGGTTCCAGCCCGACCAGCTCCAGCACCCGGTCCACTTCATCTTTATTCTTGTCCCGGGCTGAGGCCAGGATAAACTGACTGACTTTCAGACCTTCAAAACGGGCCGGTTCCTGCCAGCCCAGGGTGATGCCCAGGCGGGCCCGTTCGTCGACATTAAGATGTTTTATGGATTTCCCTTCAAACAGGATGTCCCCGCTGTGATGGCGATAGTCGGGCAGGCCCATGATGACGTTGGCCAGGGTTGATTTTCCGGCTCCGTTGGGACCGACCACGGCATGAACATAGCCTTCCCAGAATTCCATGGTCAACCCGTTCAGAATGCCAGTAGAGTTAACCAGGAGAGAGACTTCCTTGACTTCAAGAATGGCCATCTGGTTCTCCTCAATGGGTAAAACTGGTATTTATATTATTATACCTTAACTCTCTTTTTGGCAAACCGGGAGGGACTGGGGGCTTGTGCCTTCCTTTTCTGATTCTGGTAAAGTCCAACGATGTTCATTCTTAAAAAAGGCAGCTATGTCGATCTTAAAAATTTCAGCTGACCAGAAAGCAGCAAATTTTACTGCCCGCAGCCGCCTGCCGTCCCTGGCTCGGATTTAAGATCAGGGACACTGGATGACGCCCTGAGCCCAGAGGCAACCACCGCAGACCGGGAAAGTGTTGCCGAAGCAGTCCTCCTCGTTGCTTTCCAGATAAGAACAGCCGCCACAGATATGGCAGGGTGAAAAATCGAACTGGTAAACTTTTTCCCGGAAATTGGCATAGTCCTT
This sequence comes from Acidobacteriota bacterium, assembly GCA_003476685.1. Taxonomy (GTDB): domain Bacteria; phylum Acidobacteriota; class Aminicenantia; order Aminicenantales; family Saccharicenantaceae; genus Saccharicenans. Next base: position 1,437 of record DMVN01000104.1, read on the forward strand.
TGATTCCCAGATTTCCTTCAGGGATTGCTGGTTCAGGTCCCCGAGAAAATAGGGTTTAATCCGGCGTTCCAGACCGTAGAGATAAGTGAGGTGCTCATGGAGCAGGGCCATGCAGGGAGCCACTTTCCCGTCCCAGCGGATAAAAGTTGTCCCATCCTTGATAAAGCGGCAGGAGCGGGTCGGAGCGCTGATGGCGTTGTTGATCATGAACAAATTCTGGTAACCCTTCAACAGGTGATAGATGGGTTCCTTGGTCAGGTAATTGATGTCCAGGCGGGGCAGGCTGATCTGGGGCTTGCCGGGCAGGTTGGCGAAAGTTTCGCAGGTCAGGGCCAGCAGGCACAGCATCTTCCTTTCCATGTCCTCGGTGTAGGGCAGGACGTTGCTCATCAGCACCCGGTCGGCGCCCACTTCTCTGATCAGTTCCTCAATGTTCCGGATGTCATCAATGTTGTCCCGCATGACCACGAAGGAAATACCTATGGCCAGCGGCCGGTTGGTTTCAGTGGCCAGTTGCCGCAGCCTCTGGACATTTTCCAGCACCAGGCGGAAGCTGGCCCCCTGACGGATATCGTCAAAGCTGGTCTCCGAGGTACCGTCGAAGGACACCCACAGCCGGTCCAGTCTGGCGGACAGCAGGTTACGCGACATCTCTTCGGTCAGCAACGTGCCGTTAGTGGTAACCTCCACCGCAACCGCCGGCGCCGCCTCTTTTAGCCGATGAACCATCGTCACGATTTCGGGATGAAACAGGGGTTCGCCGAATCCGGCCAGCATCACCGATTGCAGAAAGGGCAACTCCTTCAGTCCCTGGCAGACCCGCTCAAAGAGCTCCAGGCTCATTGAACCGAAAGACTCATTCCAGGTGTTTCGGATACAGGTCTGGCACTTCAAGTTGCAACCTGAGGTGGGCTCTATGTACAGCCGGCGCAGGGCATGGATATCGGGTTCAATCAGCACCTGGTTGTTTTCGTGGACCACCCGCAGCCTGGCTCCGGGCCTGGCCCCCAGTTTTTCCAGTATCTCGGGCGGGAGGCGGAAGCAGCCTTCCCGGTCTACCGGCACCTCGAGTTTGAGGACCGGCTGGGCACTGGCAGCCACCGCTGCCTGGTCTGGTTTAACTTCATCCGGATTACGCATCTGACACCTGACTTGTTTTATTTAATTAAAAAAGTCTGTTATCGAGCTCAATTAATAATATACACTCCAGCTCGGTCTGGCAGAAAGTTCGCTCTCGCTATCTGCGACTCGCTGTTTTTTTCCTCGGCCTACCTGAAATCGCTATCCTGACTCTTTATTTTCCTGGTTTAATCAGGCTTTTTTTCAGTCTGGGCCTCTTCTGATTCTTTCAGCCTTTCTTGAACTTCTTTCCCTTCAACGCAGCCGGGGCTTTCATCCTGGTCGCCCCCTTAACCCGTCCGGTGCAGGAGGAAGGAATGCGGCAAACCTGCTTTTCTTTGATGGCTTTAACCCTGCGGCCGGAGGCCATCAGCTCTTCCTTGAGCCAGTCTCGCAACACTGGCTCCAGTTGCTGGCGCCTGGCCGCCGGAATCCGGTAGTAAATCCAGCGGCCGCTTTTCCGCTGTTCCACCAGGCCGGCCTGACGCAGTTTTTTGAGTTGATGGGAAATCAACGACTGTTCCAGCTGCAGCAGAGCCATCAGCTCGCCCACGCACAGTTCTGAATCCAGCAGCAGCAGAAAAATTCGCAGCCGGGTCCGGTCCGAAAAAGACCTGAAAATCCTGAGAGCTTCTTCCAGCTTCATGGTTGCACCTTTCATCTTCATATGAATATATATTCATATATCAAAAGTTCGTCCCGGTCAAGCTACCTGATGGCTTTTTATTTTTCATAGCTCTTTCTTCCACCGGGCAGCCTGGCGGACGGCCCAAAGGCCAAAAGCAACCGAGGAAGAATTTGCCTCTGTTCCAGTTTTATTCAAGAACTTCCTGGCCGAGACCAGTCTGGACAGGAGCGACGCACTCCCTGTTGTCTCATCTAAGAATCCAGGTGAAAGCATATTCATTACTTCACGTAAGAATTTAAACGCAAACTTGACTCCTGGCTGATATCACCCCAATATTTAGGGGCTTTACCAGCCGGAGGGCAATATAATTTCGTGTAGATTTTCTCATGAGGCAACGAATCAACTTCGTATAGATTTTAAGTGAGGCAATTCGCACTCTTGAAAGGTTTAGGGTAAGCAGGGTGTATATTTCATGTCACCGGGGCTTCCAGCTCCTTTCTGTTAAGAGCTTCAACAAAATAAATAAGGGTGGAAGCCCTGCTTTTTTCAAGCACTAACCTGATAAATCTCATCGTTTCTTCTAACCCAACTCCAACCTACGGACAGCAGTGCACCGCTTCCCGATACGGCCCTTAAACTGGATACTATGTCTTAACCTTAAAGAAAAATTGGCTTGACCTGATGCCTTAATCAGGGTAAAAAATGAAATAACAGGAGGAAAAAATGAAATCAGGAGTCATAGTATCTCTGGTTAAATTCGGTGCCGGCGGAAAAATCTTTTCCGGAGCCTGGCTGTTTTCACTCATTTGCCTGCTGTTTACTATTCTAGCCATGTCTTCTTCCGGCCTCTGCTCTTTGGCCGCCCGGAGCGGTGGCACACAGTCCGTAGAACCAGCTGCCAGACTCGTCCCGCTTCCAGCCCCGCGCTATGACAGCCAGTTTTCGGTGGAGAAAGCCCTTAAGACCAGGCAGTCGGTTCGCGAATACAGGGATGCTCCCCTGACACTGGCCGAAGTTTCCCAAGTCCTGTGGGCAGCCCAGGGCTTTACCCGGGAGAGAAAAGAACCGCCCAGTCGCTGGAACCCAAAATACGAATGGCAGGGCGGCTTGCGGACTGCTCCCTCAGCCGGGGCCCTCTATCCCATGGAAATCTACCTCCTGGCTGGAAAGGTTGACGGCCTGCCCGGCGGCCTCTACCAGTACCTGCCGAAACAGCATGCCTTGAAGAAGGTGACCGACGCTGATAAGAGGAAAGAGCTCTGTCAGGCGGCCCTGAACCAGCCCCAGGTGGAAAAGGCCCCGGCGGTAATCGTCATGGCCGCTGTTTACGAAAGGACTTCTTACAAGTACGGTGAACGGGCCGAAAGATATGTCCACATGGAGGCCGGGAGCATTGCCGAAAATATCTATCTCCAGGCCACCGCTCTGGACCTCGGTACGGTACTCATCGGCGCCTTCAGCGACCCGGAGGTCAAAAAGGTCCTGGCCCTGCCTGCTGATGAATTTCCACTGGTCATCATGCCGTTGGGTCAAAGCCCCGCCCCGCTGGAGAAAAAGTAATCGCACTTCCCGGCCCTCGATTATGGCAAAGAAGCAAGGCCGGGCCGGTTGAACCTTTCCTTCGCCATCTATTTTCTCTTTACGGCCGCAATAAGCGATTGAACCTGACCTGCCCACTATCCCGGAAAGAGACTTAAAGAAGATTGTGGGCTGGTTTCTTGTTATGAACTTAATCCGTCACCCGCAGCAGAAGCCGGTGATTCCTGGACCTTTTTATCGGCCAGCTGGCGGAATTCCCGGGCAGTTAAGAGAACTATCGCTTGCCGTCATCAAAGTCCAGTTTTCCAAACTCTTTAGAAAAAGCTCCGTAACGGGTAAAGCTCTGGCCCTTCTTCAGGTCTTAAAAACCTGGTAGAAATAAGAGCTGAGGCGGGCAATAAAGGTTTTGGTGGTCAGGGGGCCGGTCCAGGTCCGGACCAGGACGATTATGATATAGTCGCCATGCGGGCTGAAGACAATCCCGGCATCATGGCAGACTTCCCTCTCCTGGCCGGTCTTATGGGCTACGGTGGCTTCTCGGGGCAGAAACCTCGGCAGCCGGTCATTTATCTTCTGTCTCTTGAGGACGTCAAGGCACCTTTCAGAAATTGCGGCATTCAGGCAGCGGCCGTGATAAATCTGCTCCAGGAGGTCGGCCATTTCCCGGGCCGAGGTATAGTTCTCCAGGCCGTTCTCCCGGGCCCGGAAATCCATCATCTGGCGGTTGAGGACCGTATCGCGCAGGCCCAGTTCCTCAAAAACCTGGCTGATATAATCAAATCCTAGCCTTTTGATGATGACGTTGGTGGCGATATTATCGCTGTGGGTTACCATATAATCTATCAGTTCTTCATAGGTAAAAACCCGGCCGTTGCGCATCCGGCGCAAAAGTCCGGAACCACCTACCCGGTCCTGGCGCCTGAGCACATATTTCTCAGCCAGGCTCAACCGTCCTTCTTCCACCGCCTTGAAACAGGCCACCATTATCGGAATCTTAATCAGGCTGGCCGCCGGAAACAGGGCTTCATCGTTATGAAGGAACGTCCAGCCTGTCTGCAGGTCCTTAACCACCAGACCGGTCTCGCCCCGGAAACTGGAAATCCGCTGCAGGATCTGGCGGGAGTTGGCTTCCCAGCGCTCTTGCCTGAGGTTATAAAGCCAGAGTTTCTCTTCCGGGCTGAGCGAACTTCGGGCCGACACCGCCTCGGCCGATAGACCCGTTAAAGGCAGGACAAAGGAGATAAGGAGAAACAGAGCCGGCAGGCCGGCTGTCAATCTTAACCTTTTCATTCCACCCTGCATTCTGCTCTCTTCTCTCCTGGAGACCACAAAACCATCAATTCTGGCTTTCATTTATATAGGTTAGTTTATTTCCTGTCAACACCCCTCTGGATTATTCCCGTGGTTATTTTCTGGTTTGATCACCTCCCCCTGCCGGCTTACCCCGGCCCGAACCCATTCTTAAATTCGCGGGCTGACTGACAATCTATTTGTTACTGCTCAAAGACTGGCAGCTTCCCTCAAATCTTTAACAGAATTATCACCTTCGGGTAGACTGCAGAGAAATATGCCAGGAATTTTGATAAGTCTAAACTACTCCCCGCCAGGATGCCAAATAACTCCTCCGGCTTCTTCGCCGCCTCATCAGCTGGCACCCGTTAGGCCCTGGCCGGCTAACCCGTCCTGGAGAATTGAGAAATTTCTTTTTCGAATCACCGGCTTCCTGCCGCTTATATCTTGATTAGTAATCATTATTAATTGAATAGCTGCTGCTTAAAGTTGTAGAATAAAGAAAAGAAATTCATGGAGGGCGAAGAGATGAAGACCGCCAGAATTTTCCTTATTCTTATAATCTTTCTGACTTTATCAAGCCTGGCCTATGCTGAAATCCAGCTTCGGGCCCTGACCCTGACCGAAGGCAAGAGTGTCCAGATAACCTTTAATAAGACATCCCGGGCGCCGGCCAAATCCAGGCTGGCGGCCAATCTGTCATTTTCCAAGGGAGTGACGACGGTCGAGCTCAGTTTCGAAAAGCTGGAGCCAGCCATTCTATTCGCCGGGAACATCACCACCTACGTCATCTGGTCGGTGAACCCAGCCGGAGACTGCGAGAACCTGGGTGAAATCTTCATCGACCGCCGGGAAGCCTCGGGCAGCCAGAAATTTTACGCCCCGGGGAAAAACCTGGCCCTGATGGTCACGGCTGAACCCTATAGTGTCGTTAGAAAGCCCTCTGAACTCGTCCTCTTTACCAACGGCGAAACCAGAGAGAAAAACGTCCAGGTTGTTCCTTTTACTTTTAAGGACTTCGGCCCCGAGGCCGCACCGGCCCTGGACAGCATTGCCGTTCTGCAGTACAGCACTGACCTGCCGGTAACCCTTTTCCAGGCCGAAAAAACCATTGAATATGCCGATAAAATCAAAGCGGCCGAGCACAATGCCAAGGCTATGGAAGACGCCAGGAAAGCCTTAGAGAAAGCCCGCAGCCTGACCAGGGATAAGAAAACCATGGCTGAAACCGCCCGGATTGCCGTCCAGCATGCCACCCGGGCCATAAAAGACACCGTTAAATACCTGGAAGAAAAAGCGGCCGCCGAAGAAGAAGCCCGGCGCCAGGCCGAAAAAGCCGCTCTGGAACAACGGGCGGCTCAGGCTGAGAGCGAAGCCAGCCAGCTCGCCCGTCAGCTGGAAGAAATAAAGCAAGAACGGGCGGCCCTGGCCAAAGAAATGTCCGAACTGGCTCGCCAGACCCGCGAGCTGGCCCAGGAAAGGGACAGCCTGGCCGCCGAAAGAGACCGCCTGGCAGAAGAACGGGAAGCCATTAAAAAAGAGCGGGACGAACTGGCTTCAAAACTAAAGATGGCTCTGTCCACCGTGGCCGAGACCACCGATACCGCCCGGGGCTTAATCGTCAACCTGGCCGGGGTCCTGTTCGATGTCAACAAGGCTACTCTTAGACCTGAATCCCAGTTGAAGCTGGCCAAGCTGGCCGGAATTTTGATGGTTTTCCAGGATATGAAATTGAGCATCGAGGGTCATACCGATTCCACCGGTTCAGAAGACTTGAACCTGCGGCTATCGACCGAGCGGGCCCGCAGCGTCTATGAATTTCTGATGAGTCAGGGTGTTTCGCCCGAGCGCCTGAAATACCAGGGATTCGGCTCCAGCCAGCCAGTTGCTCCCAACGATACCGAAGCCAACCGGGCCAAAAACCGCCGGGTAGAAGTAATCGTGCTAAGGCAAGAGTAAGTCTCGAATCAGGTCAGCCCGAAAATCATGGCCGGGGAAATCAGGCCGACTGCCGGTGCTTTTCCAGGAGATAGATGATCAGCAGCCACAGCAGCAGCACCAGGATGGCCGAGAAAATCCTCAGGTAATTGGAAACAGTCAACACGTTGAACAGGCCATGAAAGACGGCAGCCAGAGGCAGACTGAACAGGGCCGCCAGTAACACCGACTGACCCTTAACCTTGGCCCGGGCTACGAAGTAACCCCAGATGGAGGAGAAAAGGGCATGGGTCAGGGGCGAGGCCACAGCCCGGCCAAAAAAGGCCAGCCCGGTCATCAGCGGTAGATATCCCAAATTTTCAAAGCTGGCAAACCCAATGGCCACCGAGGAAGCATAAACCACACCGTCAGCCGGCTCGTCCACATCCCGCCGCCTTAGTATGAACAGAGCAAAGGGCAGGAACTTGAAAAGCTCTTCCAGCGGGCCGACAATCCCCAGCGAGTATAAAAAGATTTCCCGGGCCTGTCCCCTCGATACTACCAGGTTAAAGCCCTGCGGCAGGCCAATCCAGGGCAGAGCCCCGTAGGCCTGGAAACAGACAAAACCGGCCAGGAATCCCAGACAAAAAGCCTCCAGCAGGTTCACCAGGGGTTCTGGTTGCCGCCGGTCTTTGTAATAAAAATAACCGATCCAGAAAATGGCCGGACCGATGATGCTGGCCAGAATTTTCCAGATAAGAACGTCTTCCATTGCCTTAATATTTCAATAAATGCCCTGTTTCATTCAGGGTGACCGCCACAAACAGGCCATCATAGCATTCCAGCACGTTCAAGGCACAATTGTCCTGTCTCAAGCGCCAGAAGTAGCTGAAGCCCAGGTCAAGCAGTCCCAAGATGATTAAGCGATTGATGACGGTATGGCCCACGCAGACAACCGTTTGCCCGGGGTGGGCAGCGGCTATTTCCTTGACGGCGGCCACTCCGATTTTTTGCCGTTCGACCATTGCTTCCCCGCCCGGAAAATGCAGGTTATCGGGGATGGTTTGCCAGCACTCAAACAGCTCTGGCCAGCGGCCCTGCACTTCTTCCGGCGTCAACCCCTGCCATTCGCCGTAATTGATATCAGACAGGCCGGGATGAATCTTAACCTGGAGTTTCAGGGGCAAGGCGATAGCTTCAGCCGTTTTTACCGCCCGTGACAGGGGGCTGGAATAAACAGCCGCTGGTTTCCAGGCAGCCAGCAGGCGCCGGGCCAGAAGCTCAGCCTGCCTGAGGCCGTTTTCGTTAAGGGGAATGTCGGCACTGCCTCTGAATCTTTCAACCCTATTCCACTCGGTTTCTCCGTGCCTCACAAGGACTATTCTGGTCATCGCACCCATGGACAGTCAGTTTTTGTTAAATTAAACAATAAGGTTAGGTTTGTCAACCGGAAAAAGGGGGACACCTTACATTTTTCCTATTTTTTCTGCCCTGGTTAAACTCCGGAGCTCACCACATTTCAACCCCCTACCGGCTCCTGCCCGACAGCCCGCCGGCCGCCCCTTCTCTTCGCCCAAAAGCCATCAAGGAAGGCCCGCTTTCTTACTGGCACCGGGCACAACCTGGCCGACTACAGTCGCCGTCATCAACCCGTTAACCCGTTAATGGCTTCAGCTCTGGCTTTTATTACTCCACTTCCAGGTTGAACCGGAGTGAAAGTACCTAGCCGGGGCCTGGCCAGGGCTTGCCAGGGCCTCCCCGGTCTCCCAGGTTTCCCTTTGTCTGCCGGACGGACTGGCATATAATAAATATAAATCATGATGAAAGCCACAACCGAATTGTTCAACCTTTCACCTCTTTACACCGACCTTTACCAGATAGCCATGGGGCAGGCCTACTTGATGGACGGAACGGCCGAAAAACCGGCGGTCTTTGACTATTTTTTCCGAACCATTCCTTTCGGCGGCGGTTACGTCATTTTCGCCGGACTTGAGCCTTTGCTGCAATCACTGGAAAATTTGCAGTTTGAAGCTGAAGACCTGGATTATCTGCGGGAGCTCGGGTTTCAGCCCGATTACCTGGCTTTCCTTAAAGATTTCCGCTTCAGCGGCGACGTTTATTCGATGAAGGAAGGCGAGGTGGTTTTTCCTCTGGAACCGGTCATCCGGGTTGAGGGCCGGTTGTTTGAAGCTCAGCTGGTGGAAACGCTCCTGCTCAACCTTATCAACTACCAGAGCCTGGTGGCCACCAAGGCTTCAAGGATGAGGCTGGCTGCCGGGAACCGGGTGCTGAGCGATTTCGGGCTGCGCCGGGCTCCGGCCCAGGGTGGGCTGCTGGCTGCAAGAGCCGCTATCATCGGCGGTTTCGACAGCACCTCCAACCTGGAAGCGGCCCGGCTGTTCGGGCTGGAACCGGCCGGCACCATGGCCCATTCCTTCATAGAAAGCCACGGCGAAGAATTCCAGGCCTTCATGAAATTTGTCGAAGCCAACCCCGAAAGGGCCATCCTGCTGGTTGACACCTACGACACCCTGCGCAGTGGCTTGCCCAACGCCATAAGAGCCGGACTGGAAATGAAAAAGAAAGGGCTCAAGCTCCGGGGCATCAGGCTGGACAGCGGCGACCTGGCCTATCTGTCCAAAAAAGCCCGGGCCCTGCTGGATGCGGCCGGGCTGAAAGAGGCCAAGATCGTGGCCTCCAACCTGCTGGATGAACAGGTCATCCGCAGCCTGATTGAGCAGGAAGCACCGATTGACATTTTCGGGGTCGGGACCAAGCTGGTAACGGGTGTGCCAGATGCCGCCCTGGATGGGGTCTACAAGCTGTCGGTCTTTGACGGGCAGCCCCGGATGAAACTCTCTGACAACCTCACCAAGACCACCCTGCCCGGCCGGAAGCAGGTAGCCAGGTTTCAGGACGAGCAGGGACTCTTCATGGCTGATGCCATCCAGCTGACCGACGAAGGTCTTCCCGAAAGAATGTTTCACCCGGTCGAACCGGGAAAATCGCTCGATCTCAGGATTTACCGGGACGAATCGCTGCTGGAAAAAGTCATGGCCGGCGGCCAGAGATTAAAGGCAGAGCAGAGCGTAAGCCAAATCGCCGCCTACACCAGGCAAAGGCTGCAGCAACTGCCTCCGGAACACAAGCGGTTTGAATTTCCCCACGTTTACAAAGTCGGTCTTAGCCAGAGGCTCCTGACTCTGAGAAATGAACTAATGGAAAAATACAAAGAAAAATTTGAAGGAGGCTGACCATGAAAGCCTTAATCGTGGTTGACCTTCAGAACGATTTTGTACCGGGTGGAAGCCTGGCCGTTCCCAAGGGAAACGAAATTGTCCCGCTCATAAATCAGCTGCAGGAAAAGTTTGAACTGGTTGTGGCCACCCAGGACTGGCATCCTAAAAATCACCTGAGCTTTGCTGCCAATCATCCCGGAAAAAATGTTTATGACACTATCTTACTCGGTGGAGTGGAACAGGTTCTCTGGCCCGACCACTGCGTCCAGGGCGAAAAGGGAGCCATGTTCGCCAGGGGCTTTGACGACCGCCGGGTGGAAGCCATTTTCAGGAAAGGAACTGACCCGGAGATTGACAGCTACTCTGGCTTTTTTGACAACGGCCGGAAAAAATCCACCGGGTTAGGCGATTACCTCAAGGGCCGCGGCGTGAGGCAGGTCTACGTCTGCGGGCTGGCCGCCGAGTTCTGCGTGCTTTACACGGCGCTTGACGCCATAGAGCTGGGCTTTGAAACTTACTACATCGAAGACGCCACCCGGGCCCTGAGCCATGAGGGATTTAAGGAAGCCAAGGAACAGCTTCTCAGGCGGGGTGGCAAATTAATCACTTCAGATAAGATTTAAGTTATGGTAGATAGCAGAATTATGGCCCCCTAAGGATGAAAAAATTCTCTCTTTACTTTCCTTTCTATGCTGGCCTCAAGAATCAAGTTTACCCCCGCAATGCGGACATCTTTTCACCTTAGATTTCTTTTTTATTTCTTCCACAAAACCCGCGCTCAAAATACCGGCCGGCAGGGCAAATAAGCCAATGCCAAGAAGGCTGATAATTGAAGCCATCATCATTTTTATGGTCATAATCGGATATATATCTCCACAATTTACGGCCGTCAGAGTAACCACACAAATTAATTAAAAGGCCCTTAATTGAACAAAATTATAATCCATTCATTAATCTTAAAAATTTAAAACACTCAGAGGAGAGGAAAATTATGGTTTACAGACTTAATCAGATGGCTTTACCTGCGGGGCTTAAGGGACTTAAGGGGCTTTTTCTTCGGCTGCGTTCGGGCTGGAACCTTTGAAGCCGCGTCCTGAGATTTGAAGAGAAGGCGCTTCTGGGCTTTCTTTTCCTCAAAGCTGCGCGGGACATAGACCGGTTGACCGGTCTCCGGGTCGCGGCCCGTGTAGTACATGCAGGTTGAGCGGGTCATGGGCGTGGGAGTAAAGATCTGAACGCCTTCTACCGGTTTTTCGCCCTCAGCCTCAAGCTTTTTGATGTAAGCAGCCAGCTCTTCGGCTTCCTTCATAGTGGTGCCAGGGTGAGCCACCATGAAGTAATATTTTAGATGCTGCTTGCGGTCGCCGGTTAATTTCTGGAAGAGCCGGCGGAATTCTTCCAGCGGGACATCGCTTTTGTTCATTAGACGGAGAACTTTCGGCGAAACATGCTCCGGGGCAATTTTGAGAAGACCCGACACATGATGATTTACCAGCTCTTTAACATACTCAGGGCTGCGCAGGGCCAGGTCGTAGCGGATGCCGCTGCGGACAAAAATTTTTTTTACCCCGGGAATTTGCCGGGCGTGTCGCAGCAGATTTATCAGCCGGCGGTGAGAGCGATCAAGCTTTTTGCAGGTCAGGCAGAAACCACGCTGACAGCGGTGGCAATCCAGGCCGTACATGTTGGCTGTGGGCCCACCCAGGTCATCTATGTAGCCCTTAAAATCGGGATGTCTGGTCAGACGACGTATTTCCTCCAGGATAGAGTCCTCACTCCGGGAAACTATGCGGTCTCCCTGATGCAGGGAAAGAGAGCAAAAGGAACATCTCCCGATACAGCCGCGGTGGGTAACAACGGAAAATTTGCCCATTTCCAGCTCCGGGTAATCAGGCGGAATGCGGCGGGTGAAAGGCAGACCATAAATCCAGTCCAGGATTTCCGGCGTATACTCAGGCGCCGGGTATTGCAGCACATAGCGGTTGGCGTGCTTCTGGGCCAGGCTTTTGTAGTTGGCCAGCAGGCGCTGAGCCTGAAGAAATTTTTCCGGCTCTGAAGACACTTCCTCATAAGACGGAATTTCCTCAAAGCCAGGCGGCAGGTCACGGCTGACGATGGCTGTACCCCGGATACCTTCCAGACTCTGACCGGTCTCCAGACGGCTGGCAATCTCCATAGCCTGAAGTTCGCCCGGACCATAGACCAGGTTGTCAGCCCGGGCATCCAGCAGGATAGAGCGCCGCACCCGGTTTTCCCAGTAATCATAATGGGC
>DMVN01000228.1 GCA_003476685.1 Acidobacteriota bacterium
TGGCCGATATCCTGCAGGGTGGAGCCAACGCTGCTCTGTTTACTACCCAGGTAAAGGGAGCCGAGCTCTACCGCAGCGATGATGGCGGAGAGAGCTGGAAGAAAACCCATGAAGGCTTTTTGCCCAATTCCATCGTTAACACCTACGGCTACTATTTCGGCAAGATGTTTGTCTCGCCGGAGAACGAAAATGTGGTCTACCTGCTGGGCGTGCCGCTGATGAAATCCACCGACGGCGGTAAAACTTTTAAGGAAATTCCCGAAGCTGGCGGTTCTTACGGCTACGGCTATTCCGATGTTCATCCTGACCACCACGCTTTGTGGATCAACCCCAACGACCCGCGGGAGGTCTGGATAGGCAATGACGGCGGCCTGAACGTCTCCTATGATGCTGGACGGACTTTCCAGAGAATTGCCAACCTGCCGCTGGCTCAGTGCTATACCATCAGCTTTGACCTGGAAACGCCTTACAACATATACGTGGGACTCCAGGATAACGGAGTCAACGTCGGGCCAAGAGATTTTGTCTTCGGACGCCGGGACAGGGACTGGAAGATGATTCTGGGTGGCGACGGCGCTTTCGTAGAACCCAGCCTGCAGGAAAAGGGCATTGTCTATGCCGAATACCAGTTCGGCAGCCTTTTCCGGCTTAACCTGAATAACCCCCGGGAAAATAAATCCATCAAGCCGCAGCTCAAGACGGTTCAGTCTCCTTATCGCTTCAACTGGCTAACCCCCTTCCTTATTTCCAGGCACAACCCGTTCACCCTGATTCTGGGGGCAAATAAGGTCCTAAAATCCGTGGACCGGGGAGATAACTGGATTGAGATTTCTCCCGACCTGACCGACCGCCGGAACATCGATGGCGACGTGCCCTTTGCCACCATCACCGCCCTGGCTGAATCGCCCTTCACTCCTGAAGTGATTTATGCCGGAACTGATGACGGCAATGTCTGGGTCACCAGGAACAGCGGCTGTTCCTGGGAAAGGATAACTGCTGGCCTGCCTAAGAAATGGGTAACCAGGCTCGAAGCCAGCCGCTTCCAGCCAGGCCGGGTTTACCTGACGATGATCGGCTACCGCGAGGACGATTTCAGCACCTATGTTTTTGCCTCAGAAGATTACGGCAAAACCTGGGTATCAATAAAGGGTAACCTGCCTGAGGAAGGCTGTAACGTCATCCGGGAAGATACAGTTAATGAAAATATCATTTACCTCGGCACTGACCTGACCGCTTACGTTAGTCTGGACAGGGGTAAGACCTGGCATTCGCTGCGGGCCAATCTGCCGACCCTTCCGGTTTATGATATGAAAATTCACCCCCGGGAAAGGGAGCTGCTCATCGGCACCCACAGCCGCGGGGTGTTCGTGCTGCCCCTGAAGAAGATCCAGGAATTAACCCCCGAGGTTCTGGGAAAAGCACTCTGGCTGCTGGAGCCGGATGAAGTGCAGTTGCCATTCGTTAGAAGGGGAGAAGCTCCGACAGCGGAAGTCAAGGCCCAGCTTCTGGTTTACTCCAAAGACGGAGGCGCCGGGAAACTGGTCATCAAGACTTCAAGCGGGAAAATTATTAAAGAGATGGGCCTTGAACTAAAGGCCGGGCTTAACGACCTGACCTGGGACCTGCGGGCCGAAGGCCAGAAAGAAAGAGTAGCCGCGGGCGAATACCAGCTGGAAGTCAGCCTGGGACAGGAAACCCAGTCCAGGAAGCTGAAACTGGTCATGGCCAGGATAAGTTTTATGGAGTTTGAAGTGGATGACTGAAAGAATAATCAATTACCGCGGCTGTTTCATCTGCGGTGAAGACAACCCGGTCGGGCTGAAACTTGATTTTTTCTTCGACCGGGAAAATAAAAAGGCCTGGGCTGAATTCGTCCCCGGCCTGGAGCACGAAGGCTACCGGAACCTTCTGCATGGCGGAATAATATCATCCCTTCTGGATGAGGTGATGGCTAAAGTCATACTGGCTGATGAAATTCCGGTGGTAACTTCCAGGCTGACCGTGGAGTTTAAGAAACCGGCCCGGATCGGGGAAAAATTGCGGGCCGAAGGCTGGGTAACCGGACATAAGGGCCGGGCCTATTTCACCGCCGGTCAGTTGCTGGGGTCCGATGGCCGGGTGGTGGCCGAAGCCAGCGGAGTTTACATCCGGGCTGAAGGGAAGCTGGTGGAGCTGCTGAGCCAGAGTCTGCCTGAGAAATAACTGTTTCGGGCCGGTGCCGGTCTTAAATCAGGCAGAATGTTTCCCCAGCCTTATTCCGGCGGTATTAAGATGGTCTCGGGTCCGTTTAGCTTTGGGCCAGGGCCTGTTCCAGGTCAGCTATCAGGTCATCTACGTTCTCGCAGCCAACTGACAGCCTTATCAGATCGTCAGTAATGCCGGCTTCTTCCTTTTCCTTCCTGGGCACCGAGGCGTGGGTCATGCTGGCCGGGTGCTGGATTAAGGTTTCTATTCCGCCCAGAGATACGGCCAGAGTGCAAAGCCGGACGCTGTTGATCAGCTTCAGCCCGGATTCATAGCCGCCCTTCAGGCCGAAAGAAATCATCGAGCCCGGGCCTTTCATCTGCTTTGTCATCAACTCATGCTGAGGATGACTCTTCAGGCCGGGATAGTTAACCCAGGCCACCCGGGGATGAGCTTCGAGCCAGGCGGCAATTTTTTGCGCGTTTTCCTGGGCTCTTTCCACCCGGAGGTGGAGCGTTCTCAGCCCGCGCAGCACCAGCCAGGCCTGGTGCGGGTCCATCGTCCCGCCGTGCATCCGCAGAACTTTCTGCAGTCTTTTGTGCAACTCCTCAGTTCGGCTGATAATTACTCCGCCGACCACGTCGCTGTGGCCGTTGATGAACTTGGTCAAACTGTGCATGACCACATCGGCCCCGAGCTCCAGGGGGTTCTGGAGGACTGGCGAGGCGAAGGTATTGTCGACTACCAGCAGTAAATTATTCTCCCGGGCTATTTCAGCACAGGCCCTGAGGTCGGTTATGGCCATGGTCGGGTTGGCCGGGCTTTCGATAAACAACAGCCTGGTGTTCTTTTTAATCCTCTTTTTAATCTCAGCGGTATCGGAAGTGTCCAGGAAATCGGCGCTGACTCCGAAGCGGACGAATTCGGTTTCGATGATGGTTCGTGATGGCCCATAGAGAGCGGCGGTTCCGATCATATGGGCATCTTTTTCCAGGAAGGTCAGGTAGATAGTGGAAACGGCAGCCATGCCGGTGGCCGTGGCCAGAGCCCCGTATCCTTTTTCCAGAGCAGTCAGGGCCTCTTCCAGAGCCATGATAGTGGGATTGCCCAGCCGGGTATAAATGAATCCCTTTTCTTTCCCGGTAAAAAGAGCCGCTCCCTGCTCGGCACTCTCAAAGGCGAAAGTTGAAGTCTGGTAGATGGGGGGAGAGACACTGTGAGCTACCGGGTCGGGATGGTAGCCAGCATGGATAATTTCGGTTTCGATTTTTTGCTTTTTTTCTCCGCTCATTCTGGCACCTCTAATTTAACTGTCTCCGCCCTTTCAGACCGGTACTTCAGCCTGACGCCATTTACTTCTCCAAGGCCGGACTGATATCTTGCCGGTAAATTTCTTTTATTAATTCTGACTGATTATTTTCCCCTGGCCAGCTCGATCATCAACTTAATTTCTTTAATCATCTTTTCGCTGTCGCCCTCAAAACCGATGCTCTTGAACCGGATCTTGCCTTTGGGATCGATAATAAACTTGGTCGGGATCCCTGAAACGCCGTAATCGGCCACCACTTTATCCTCGGTGTCCATCAGCACGTAGAAGGGATACTGGTTCTTTTCCAGGAATTCTTTGACCACCTGGTCCTTGTTGGCTTCATCCTGCCAGGTATTGATGAAGACGAAAGCTACCGAAGAATCTTTCTGATATTCTTCTACCAGTTTCTTCATCCCGGGGAAAGAACCCAGGCAGGGTCCGCACCAGGTGGCCCAGAAATCAAGAATGACCACCCGGCCCTGGTAATCGGCCAGCTTGACAGTTTTCCCTTCCAGGTCTTTGAGCTCGAAAGCCGGGGCGGCCTGGCTGATCATTTTCTTCTGTAGTTCAGCCCGGAGGGCTTCGGTGGCTCCGGTTTCGAGACTGGCCCGGTACTCGTCCCAGCCGCTATCGGTGCCCTTGACTCCCACATAGGCCTGTTTCAGCAGGTCCATGATGTCGGAGCCGGTAAAACCTTTGGCCACCGTTGCTTCGAGAACCTGGAGGGCCCGGTCAAAGTTTTTATTCTCCAGCAGCACCCGGCCATAGTCCATGGCAATGCCCGACTGCTCGCCCTTACTGGCCTCGTAAGCCTGGCCGAGTGCTTCGACGGCCTCAGCCACTTTTCCCTGCTTCCAGAGAAGATTGCCTTTCAGGCTGAGCATCATGGCGCTGAGACTGGTCTGCATCTCTTCCCGCCATTCTTCTTCGGTGTAATAGGTCGGCTTGTATTTGTCAGGGTTGGCCAGGTGCTCGCTTAGCAGGGCCATTCCGTTATCCAGAGCTTTAAGGGCCAGGGGAGCCTGGCCTTCCTGGCTGGCCTGGTTGGCCACGGCGTAGAAATAGTAAGGCTGGGCTTTAAGCCGGTTTTCCTGCAGGAAGAGGTTGGCTTCTTCCAGCTTTTTCTCCTGGAAAAGAGACTGGGTAATCATGCCAATTACGGACTCAGTGTACTTGGAATCGGGGTATTCAGCCTGGAATTGCCGGATAAACTCCAGCCTGTCCTTCAGGTCCTGGAGGCCCTGGAGCTGCATCAGGGCCTGGATCTGGAAGAATTCGCCCTTGGGGTTTTTCTGAGCCTGGGCTACCATGGCCATAGCTTTCTCCTGATTTCCGGTCTGGGCGTAAAAACGGTAAAGAGTAACCAGAGTAGAGTCATCCAGGTCGGGCAGGGCGGAGATTTCCTCCAGGAAATCCTTGGATTTCTGCTCCCAGCCTTCCTTCTTGGTAGCCTGGAGCAGGCGCAGGTAGCTGTTGACAAATTCTTTTTTACTTCCCGGGTTGGTCAGGAAATCTTCTTCGGTCAGCCGCAGAGCTTCGTTCATATCCTGGTTAATGCCCACCAGCTGCCCCCAGGAAGTGTAGGCTAAAGCCAGCCCGGCCTTGTGACCGGGAAGGACTTTACCGTCCGGTCCATAGAGGGCAAAGATGTAGCCCTTGCCCTGGTTATTGTCATCGGTCTCTTTATCCAGAATGACCTTGGCCACCAGCCCGTAGGCTTCCTTATCGACCGCATAACTTCCAGTCCATTTCTTGCCGCTCTTTTTGAGTTCAACGGCCTGGACTTTTGGCAGTTCCTTGGCATAGGAGTAAACGTAAAGAGTAAAGACTTCGCGGGAAGCCAGGTTCTTATCGGCCGGAATATAAGAAAAGGTGACGGTGTCACCAGGTTTGGCTTTTTCCGGAGATATGGTCAGCTGGGAAGAGGAGCTCTTTCCCGAACAAACCACCAGGGAGAAAGCAATTAGAATGAGGCTTAAGGCCAGCGAAACTGATTTTTTCATCTGAAATCCTTTCAATGAATTTCATTCATTATCCCAGAAAATGGATATTTTTACAAATGGGGAGGAGACTGTGATGTAAGTTTTTTCTTTGTAGAGATATTTGGGAGAGAATAGCGTCTGCTTCATCTCCAGCCGAGCAAGAGTAAACAGCTGGATGACACAAGCAGAGGGCAGGAGTTGCCTGATTGAACCGGAGAGAACTTAATAACAAGTTGAATGATCTCGCAAATCTCCCCGGCAGCCAGGAACCATCAGTTAAACCTGCCTGTTGTTTCCGGCCTTTTAGCTATTGGTTTTCTTTGCCAGCCCACCAGGTGAATGAAATTAAGAAGCAGAAATCGCCGGCAGGAACGGGCCAGGCCGGACAGCCAATCAGGTCGCAATTTTGATCACAGCTTTGAAGGGCGCCGAAACCGGGCGCAGGCAGGCTTCCTCATCGCAGGCCTGGTAGCGAACCTTGCCTTCCAGCACCAGCTGGCTTCCGCAGACATCTTCGCCCAGTTCTATTTTGATTTTGACTTTGATCTGCCCTTGGAAAACAGACAGCGGTTTGTCTGAAAACTTGAATTTTTTGGTTTTAGCCTCCGGAAAGTTGACCTCTTTGACTTCAAAGGCCGGGTCTTGTTTGAACTCGATTGAGGTCGGCACCAGCAGCTCATCTTCGGGCTTTTCGGAATTGATATGGTAGCCGGGTGCAACTGTTAATTCCAGGGTCAGAACAAAAGCCTCCCCCGGATGAACAGGCTTAGCCGGCGAAACGGGCTTAACGATAACCAGTGAGCGGGGAATAGTCTGTCGCCCGGGTGCTTCTGAGGAGCTGTTTTTAATGAGCAGTCCGGTCACCAAAAGGAAGGGCAAAAAAATTAATATGACCTGTTTGTGTTTTATTATATTCATCGCTTTTATTATATCAGTATTTGTCAGGCTTGCTAATCTGTGTAGTTTGACTTTTTTTTTGCCCTTAAATTACAATTGGCCGCAGGGTAAAGAATTTGTTGATCTCAACAAGCCATACTCAATCGGCACGGTTGGGTGTGATTTCCAAGATGGGAATATCTTGAGGCTTGTGGCCTCAATAATTCTATGAACGCAAAAATCACTCAGAAAGGAAAAATGAAATGAAAAGAACAGCCATTTTTTTGTTTTGTTTTTCTTGGCTGCTGGTTGTTCAGAGCCAGGGTGAGCTGATTGAGAAAGAAGAAGGTATCAAGGCCCTGAATTCCGGGAACTACGACCTGGCAATAAAAATATTTAAAGAGTGTGTGGAAAAGCAGGGTGAAAGCGGGAAGCTGGCTTCCTATTGTTCTTTTTTCCTTGGACGGGCCTATTATGAAAAGGGTCAGATGGATGAGGCGATCAAGTATCTTAAACGGGCAATTGAAGTGTATAAAGAAGGTATGACTGTCCTCGGTCTTGACCCGGCCTGGTATTATTGGTTGGGACGGGCATATTATGATACTGATCAATATGACAAAGCTATTGTCAGTTTTCAAAAGGCAGCTTCCATAGCTGATGAAAATCCTGAAAGTTTTTTTGATTATTACTATAAAAATTTTTACCGGTCTGTGGCGGATAGAGTAAAGAATGCCCTCCTTCCTCATATGCCTCCTAAATACAGTTGTTACTTCTTTCTGGGTAATAGTTATTACATGAACGGCCAATTTCAGGAGGCGGTAGAGGCGCTCACTAAGGCAGTTGAACTAAATCCAAAGGCAGAAGATTTTTATACCCAATTAGCTAATGCCTATTTAGGCTTAAACCAGTTTGAAAAAGCTATCCAGGTAGCCAAAAGGTCCATAGCCGTAGAACAAAATAATCCTTTTGCTTACCACATACTGTCAAAAATATACAAAGCGATGGGTAAATATGATGAAGCTATTGACTCCCTAAAAAGGTCAATAGAGCTTGAACCAAAAGCTATTGACCGGCATATCAGCTTGGCCAATCTATATGCCGAAACGGGAAATTATGACCAAGCAATCGGTGTTTTGAAAAAAGCCTTAGAAATATCCCCCCGCCATAGAAATGCACGTTTCTATCTTTCCTATTATTATATGTCTGCTGGCAGGTTTGAGGAGGCCATTAATTCTGTTAATGAACTGATTGATTTGAATACCATAAAAGGGATTGGCACCTATTTCACCTTTGAGGAGGGTTATCCGGTTGTAGTTCTGGTTGAGGGAACGGTTCCTTATAACCCAGCCGGGCTGCAAAGTGGGGATCGCATCATAAAGGTTAACGGCCAGTCAACGAAGGGGAGTGAAGATAAGTTTTTTCAGAGCCTTGGCGGAAGTG
Organism: Acidobacteriota bacterium; assembly: GCA_003476685.1. Taxonomy (GTDB): domain Bacteria; phylum Acidobacteriota; class Aminicenantia; order Aminicenantales; family Saccharicenantaceae; genus Saccharicenans. The sequence continues at coordinate 7,792 of DMVN01000228.1, forward strand.
AAGGCACTCAGCTTACCCTGACTATAAAAAGGAATGGCGTTAAAGAACCGATAGAACAAAAGGTTACCTTAGGCAAAGTATTAATGAAATCGGTGGCTACACCTCTGGCTATGAGAAGTTTCATCCAGGCCATAAAAGGTAATCTGGAGCAGTCACGTCAAGATGCAGAAATGGCCTATGCGCTCGATAAGGAGAATAGCTGGGCCTTTAGCGCTATTAGTTTTGCCTATATTATGGAGAGTCCGCCGCTTACCAAGGAAGGCAAAATTGCGGAGGCGGTAAGAATTCTCTCCAGCTCTAAAGATAATTTTGACCGATTGCTGGAAGCTCTGGCCTATTCCAAGATGGGCGATTTGCAGCATTCTCTTGAAATCTACACCTCTTTGCCGGAAGGATATCTCCAATCTCAAAATGCCTTCCACCGATTTTTTAGAGAGGCGGTCCTGGAGTCTTTGACAACGTATTTAGAGAATAAAAAAGAGGCAGCTAAATCGTTTCAAGCCAAGGGCCAATACAGTGAGGCCCTTAAAGAATATGCAGAGTTATTGAAGATTGAGGATGAGAAAGAGGCTAAGGAGATAAGAAGCCAGGTGGCCATGATGATAAAAGCCAGACCGGACCTTGCCCAGCTTCCGGAGGAAGCCAGAAGATATATGATGAGAGCCGAAATGGCCAAAAAAGAGAACAGATTTGATGATGCTCTAAAAGAGTATAAGGAAGCGGCAAAAATAGCCCCGTTCTACCCGGCAATTTACAAGGATATTGCCTTAACTTATGAAGGACTAAAGGATTACAGGCAGGCAATAAAGAATATGAACATTTACCTTGATCTTTTCCCTGAGGCACCCGAGGCTCGGGA
>DMVN01000068.1 GCA_003476685.1 Acidobacteriota bacterium
GACATGGTATCCAGTCTAAGGGCGGTATCTGGAAGCGGCGCGGCGGCAGTCCGGCGGTTGGGGTTGGAACAGAAGAAGCGGAGAGATTTATCAGGTTAGGGCAGGAAGAGGCAGGGCTTACTCCGTCAGCTGCCCCGGTCCCGGGCTGGCAAACGGCCCGCAAACGGCTATAATAAAAACATGATAGGCATAATGTCAGATTCCCATGATTACCTGCCGGCCATTCGCCAGGCGGTTAACCTTTTTAACCGGGTCGGTTGCTCCCTGGTGATACACGCCGGGGATGTGGTGGCTCCCTTTGCTGCCCTGGAGTTGAAGAATCTCCGCTGTCCGGTCAAAGCGGTCTTTGGCAACTGTGACGGAGAAAAGGATGGACTCCTCCGGGCTTTCCAGGATTTCGGCCAGATAACTCCGGCACCCCTTCTCTTCAGCCATGAAAATCTCCGTTTCCTGATTTCCCACTATCCTCCAGAAACTCAGCCGGCCGGGGATATAGATATAGTGGTTTTCGGCCATACCCACCGGGCCCAGGTCAACCGGGACGGTAACCTGGTGGTGATTAATCCGGGAGAAACCTGCGGCTGGGTCAAGGGGGTAAGCACCGTAGCTTTGCTGGACCCGGCTACCCTGGTGGTTGACATTGTGCCTCTATAAAGGGGAAGAAACTGATGAAGGGTATAGGCAACAGGCAGAAGCCAGGCTGGCTTCCCGCCAGAAAGCCAGCGCGGAAGAGCCCTTCACTGCCACCCGGGAATTTTCCGGACAGGGGTTTCAAGCCCAAACCCGTCAAGAAAAGAGCTGGTCAGCCCTGACCGAAAGCCTGGATGCATTATTTCCCGCCTGCAGAAAAAGGCCAAAGTCACCCTCACCCGCCGGGCCGAGAATAGACTTTAACCCTCCTTTTTTGCTATACTTATACCTTATTTTTGCCCGAACGGCGGGCCATCTTAAAAATTTAGCCGATGAAGGAGTTCTTAAATGAAAAAGGTTATCATCATGGGAGCTGCTGGTCGCGATTTCCACAATTTTAACGTGTTCTTCCGCGACAACAAGGATTATCGGGTCGTGGCCTTTACCGCCACCCAGATTCCTGACATCGAAGGCCGCAAGTACCCGGCAGCCCTGGCCGGGAAGCTCTATCCCAAGGGAATCCCGATTTTTTCCGAGGCTGAGCTGACCGACCTTATCAAATCTTATAAAGTGGATGAGGTTCATTTCGCCTACAGCGATGTTTCCCATGAGTATGTGATGAACAAGGCTTCTCAGGTGCTGGCGGCCGGAGCCAATTTTGTGCTGCTGGGACCTGATGATACCATGATTAAAAGCCGCAAGCCGGTGGTTTCAGTCTGCGCCGTGAGAACCGGTTCCGGCAAGAGCCAGACCACCAGAAAAGTGGCCCTGACCCTTAAAGCCAAGGGACGGCGGGTGGTGGTTATCCGTCATCCGATGCCCTACGGCGACCTGGTCAAACAAGCTGTGCAGAGGTTTGCCACCTATGAAGACCTCGACCGGCACGAGTGCACCATTGAAGAAAGGGAAGAGTACGAACCGCATATCGATAACGGGATCGTGGTCTATGCCGGCGTTGATTACGGGGCCATCCTTAAACAGGCCGAAAAAGAAGCGGACGTCATCCTCTGGGACGGCGGCAATAACGATTTCCCCTTCTACCGCTCGGACCTGGAAATCGTGGTGGTGGACCCCCACCGGGCCGGGCACGAGCTGACCTACCATCCGGGAGAGACCAATTTCCGTCGGGCTGACGTTTATGTGGTCAACAAGATTGATACAGCTGACCCGGAGAAGGTGCAGCGGGTTCTGGAGAACATCAAAAGAATTAATCCCGGGGCCAAAGTCATCAGGGCCAACTCCCCGATTTTTGTGGAAGATGGCTCCCGCATCACCGGGAAGAGAGTCCTGGTGATTGAGGACGGCCCCACCCTCACCCATGGCGGCATGCGTTACGGGGCCGGCATAGTCGCTGCCCAGAAGTATCAGGCTGCCGAAATAATTGACCCCAGGCCCTACGCCGTCGGCAGCATCAAGAAGACTTTTGAAAAATACAATCATCTGGATAAAGTCCTTCCGGCCATGGGCTATGGTGACCGGCAGACCAGAGAACTGGCCGCCACCATTAACCGGATAGAGTGCGACCTGGTGGTCAGTGCCACCCCCATAGACTTGAACCGGGTAATCAAGGTCAATAAGCCCATGCTCAGGGTGCGCTATGAGCTGGAAGAAATTGGCAGCCCGAACCTGAAGACAGTCCTGAAGGATTTTTAATAACAGGCGGATCGAGGAGCAAAGAAGAACAGCATGAAAACCAGGATTGCCCTTATCGCTTTTGGCGGGAATGCCATCCTGCCCGAAGACCAGAAAGGTCTGCAGGAAGAGCAGATGCGCAACTCGCAAAAGGCGGCCGAGCTCATGGTCCAGATCATCAAGAAGGGTTATGAGCTGATAGTGGTTCATGGCAACGGTCCCCAGGTGGGCAACCTGCTGATCCAGATGGAAGAGGCGGCCAACAAGATACCGCCTTTCTCGCTCGATGTCTGCGATGCCATGACCGAGGGCAGCATGGGCTTCATGCTGGAAAAAGCCATAGTTAACGAGTTGCGGAAGAATTCCATAGACAAGGATGTGGCCACCATCATCACCCAGGTGGTGGTCGACCGGGAGGACCCGGCTTTTCAAAAACCGACTAAACCAGTGGGGCCTTTCTACCCGAAATTCCGGGCCCAGCAACTGGCCCGGCAGAAAAAGTGGACCATGGTGGAAGATGCCGGGCGCGGTTACCGCAAGGTCGTTCCCTCGCCCCGGCCGATAGATGTTGTGCCCAAGTGGATAATCCGGGACCTGGTGCTTTCGGGCCGGGTGGTGATTGCCGCCGGCGGAGGCGGTATCCCGGTTATCCTGAACAACCGCGGCCTGTATGAAGGTGTGGAAGCGGTGATCGACAAGGATTACGCCGCCAGCCTGCTGGCCCGGGAAGTCGGGGCTGACCTGTTTATCATCCTGACCGGAATTCCGCGCGTCTATTATAATTTCGGTAAACCAGACCAGAAACCGCTGCCGGTAATTACAGTGGCCGAAGCCAGAAAATACCTGGAAGAAGGCCAGTTCCCGCCCGGTTCCATGGGGCCCAAAATCAGGGCAGCCGTTGAATACATCGAAGCCGGAGGCCGGGAAGTCCTGATCACCTCGGCCAATCACCTGAAGGCAGCGTTGCTCAACCGCTCCGGGACCAGGATTGTGCCGGGGGAAGAAAGAAAATCTGTTCAGGAAATTGGAGGACAGTTATGAAAAAAGATTTTATCACCATTCACGACCTCAGCACCTACGAATTTCATGAGTGGCTGGACCTCACGGAGAAGATGAAGAAGAACCCGGGCAAGTACCGCAAGGTGTTGAAGGATAAAATTCTGGCCATGATTTTCCAGAAACCCTCGCTCCGGACCAGAATGACCTTTGAAGTCGGCATGCTCCAGCTCGGCGGAGAAGCTGTTTATCTGGCGCCTTCGGATATTCAGATGGGAAGCAGAGAGGGCGTCCGGGATATAGGAAAAAATCTCGAGCGCTGGGTTGACGGCATCATGATCAGAACTTTTGGCCATAACATCATCCTGGAGCTGGCCGAGAGCACCAGGCTGCCTGTCATCAACGCCCTGACCGACCTGTTACATCCCTGTCAGGCCATGGCTGACTTTTTCACCCTTAGGGAGAAAAAGGGCCATCTGGCCGGCTTGAAACTGGCTTATGTTGGCGATGGCAATAACGTCTGCCACAGCTTAATGCTGGCCGCGGCCAAGGCCGGGACCAGGATGGCCGTGGCCACGCCGCCGGGCTACGAGCCGAAACCGGAGATTGTGGCCTGGGCCAGGGAAGATGGCCGGGATACCGGCTTTGAACTGACCATTACTAACGACCCTGTCGAGGCCGTCCGGGAAGCGGATGCGGTTTACACCGACGTCTGGGCTTCCATGGGCCAGGAGGCTGAGAAAGAGGCCAGGAAGAAGATTTTCCTGCCCTACCAGGTCAACGAAGAGTTGTTTTCCCGGGCCAAACCCGGGGCTTATTTCATGCACTGCCTGCCGGCTCACCGGGGTGAAGAGGTAACCGATGCGGTTATCGACTCGCCCAACTCGGTGGTTTATGACCAGGCTGAGAACCGGCTGCACGTGCAGAAGGTTATAATGATGTTACTAATGGGGAAAAAATAGGCTATGGAACAAGACACACAAAAACTGACAGCCATCAGCGCCGAAGACATGGCTGTGGTTGAACAGGAATTACTTCGGACCAACCGTCCACTATCGACGGCTGAGCTGGCGGAAAAACTGGCTTTTGCCAAGACGGCCAGCCAGAGAAACCAGCCGGTCAAAATCTACGACCCTTATGCCCGTTATGAGGTGGGAGATTTCATCTATAAAGAATATGATGAGAGCCTGCAGGTGGGCAGCAAGGTTACCGAGCCTTTCCAGGGCGGGGTGGTGTTAAAAGTCATCAACAAGATCAATTATCCCAGCTACCAGTGCGAGATGCTGGAAGTGGATTATGACGGGGGTGGCACCTTCCGCAAGTACATTGATTACATGAAGAAAACCAGGACCCAGGTTCTGTTACCTTCCAACCTGGAGAATAAAGCCCTGGAACCAGCCACCCTGAATCAGGACCAGGACCCGCGGCTGACTGAGCTGCCGTTGACCGAAAAAGACCTGAAGACCCTGGAGAGAAATCTGCGTAAGGCTCTGGCTTCCTCCGACAGCTTTTTCGGCTGGAATGATTACTGGCAGCTTCAGGCCAAGAGGCCAGAAATCGGCGAGGACAAAATCAAAGAAATCCAGGTGGCCCTGGCCGGGTCCATCCACTCAGAATCAACCCAGAATCTGGTCCGGCAGCATTTTAACCTGGAACCATCCTCCGACCTGTTTGAACTCTATTGCCTGACCCTCAACCACTTGCTGGAGAAGAAATACCGGCGGGAATTCACCTGTCTATCAACCAGCCACTGGGGTAAATGGCACCTGAAGAACGTTCTGAATAATCTGCCGGCCGGATTGCCCATCTCGGCTCCGCCGGTGCACGTACCGGACCTGGGCGAGGTGGAGGGGCTGCAGCACACCAGGGTGGAAAATTTCCCCTTCAAGGTCTATCTGACCTGGCGGGAAATCCTGTCCGGAGCCATCCGGGTTCCCAGAAGCCTCAGCCGGGAATTCGATTCCCGCGAGTACCAGCTGGTTGACGATGAAGACGGTAAGGTCTATACCGTTTACTATTTCCCCGAGGGCAATTACCTGCTGGGGCTGGCCGATTATTTCTGTGCTAACAACATTCCTCAGGGGACCAGCCTGACCCTGGATAAGAAGGGCCCGGACCAGCTGACCTTCTGGATAAAAAAGTCCAAGAAAAAAACTGCTACTATTTACCTGGAATATGACCGGGACAGCGGCCGCTTTATTCTGAGCGGTCAGGAAGTCTACACCCTGGCCATGCCCAACAAAAGCATCTTTCTGGAGAAAGAAGTGGTTTCCAGGCTCCTGCAGTTATACGAGGAAGTCGAGAACCTGGACCTGCGCCAGCTGCTGGTAAAAATCCTGACCAGTCCCGAGCTCACCGGCAATACCCGCTCCCTTCACTTTCTCCGGGCTTATCACATGGTTGACCTGCTGAAGCCGGCCACGGCCGAGGACGTGGAATACGTCCTTAACGCCGCCCCCGAATTCGTGGCCTCAGAAAAGAAAGAGGGTATGTATTATTACCAGGAAGTTAAAGTCCTGGAAGAAGCGGCGCTGGAAGAAGAAGCCAGGGCCGAAGCTTCCCTGCTGTCTTCTCTGGCCGAACAGCTGGTTTCGGGCGAGGCGGCTGAAACTGAAGCCGCGGTGCCCGAAGCTCTGGCCCAGCCCGAAGTGCCGGCCGAAACCGCAGCTGCGGAGGTTGAAGCTCCATCCGCCGGAGCCGAGCCGGAGATTCAGGTCTGCCTCGAGCCGCTGAAGAAAGAAAAAGAAAAAGAGAAAGAAAAGCCAGCCAAGAAGAAAGCCAAGGTTGAGGAAAAAGGTCCTAAACCCAAGAAGAGCGAGCGCCGGGTTATAGAAGAAAAGATAATGGAAGAAGAATCGGAAATTGAAGCCCTGGAGGCCATCAAAGCCCAGGAAGAAGAGCTGGAAGAAGCGGCCGAAGGCGGGGAAGAAGCCATCCCGGTGGAAATTGAGGTGGCCAAGGAAGAACCCAAGTTCGGGTTCTTTGCCGAGATGCTGAAATCAGCCCTGAGCAAGAAGCAGCCCGGACAGGAAGAAGAGGAAGAAAAGGAAAAGAAATAAACAGCCGGTCAATTCCTACTAAAATAGTAGGAATTGATGGCCCGGCTTTCCAGCCAGAGCGGTTCAGATTATCAGCCTTCGGTTTCCCACCCGGCGGGTCAGCCCCAGTTCGTCCAGGAATTCCAGGAGGGGAATAGCATATTTTCGGGTCAGGCCGGTCAGGCGCTTAAAATCCCCGACGCTGAGTTCCCGCTGGCCGCGGTTTTTCAGCTCAGTCAGCTGGTTCTTCAGGCTTTCCAGCCAGTCGGCGTGCAGCAGGAATCCCTCCTGGCTCTTGACTATCTTTTTCTGCTTCAGCAGCAGGTCCAGCAGGGTGTTAAGCCGGCTGGGGTGGAGCTTGAATTTTTTTACCAGCTCCTCAAAGGAAGAAGAGGAAAATTTTTCCTGGCGCAGCAGCTGTTCGATGGCCTCCATGACCGCCGCCTCTTCCGTCGCCAGCCTGGTCTGGAAACTACTGAGGGACACCAGGTCGCCACTCAAGACTAAGCGGCCGTCCCTGGCCAGGCGATTCAGGGCCAGGAGCAGCACCGGCCGGGACAGGCCAAATCTCTCCTTCAATTTTTTCAGCGGAACTCCGCTTTCGGCCGGTCTTTTCTGATGGTAGCTTTCAACGTAGCCGGCAATTTTATCAACCAGGAAGCTGAAGCTACGCTGGCTAAGGATGAAGAGCGGCGAGAATTCGAGAATGTAAACCTGGCCTTCCTTTTCCAGCTCCATGGACAAACGGCGCAGCTCGGGTGGGGTCAGGCGACAGAAATTGACCAGGTCCTCCTGCCTCAGGCCGCGGAGGCCGGCCTCATCGGCCAGGGCCAGCAGCATCTCCCCGGCCGGCCCGGCCAGCCGGTCCAGCCAGGCTATCAGCTTCTCTTCCTTTTTCTTCTTAAGTCGGTCGGCTCCGGGACAGACCACCCGCAATTCAATCTCCATTTCTCCTTTGGCAGGCCTGAAGGACAGTCGCTGGTTCCAGGCCGGTTCTTCAGGCAGCCTGGCCGCCACCAGGCAGTAGGGCTGGCTGTTGCGGGATGAGGTCAGGGCTGTTGTCCGGATAGAAGCTGGATACTGGCGCCCGGCCAGAGTCAGCCGCCCGGTCTGCTCCTGCCCGCGGGGCAGGTCGGCCCTCTGGGCGGCGGCATAAAAGCGGGTCTCGGTTAGCTTCATTTTTTCCCGGTTCTTAACTCATATCTTACTGTCCGGCCAGCACAAATTCCACTTTTTTCAGCAGCGGATTGCAGCTGGCCAGCACCACCCGAATTCTGTCACCCAGGGAAAAGGTGGTGCCGGTGTGCCGACCGCGCAGGACTCTCTCGTTTTTGCGCAGAAAGAAATCATCACCCAGNNCTGAATAGGGCACCAGCCCGCCGATAAAATAATCGTCCAGTTCCACCACCAGGCCGGCCCGGTTGATGTCGGTGATTATCCCTGAAAATTCCTGGCCGAGCTTGTTCTTGAGCAGGCGCAGTATCCTCCATTCGATGAGCGACCGCTCGGCTTCATCGGCAATCCGTTCCCGCTGCGAGCAATGCAGGGCGATTTCGGCCAGCGGCAGGGGCCTGGGTTTCCGGCCGGCCAGGGCTCGTTTGAGCAGGCGATGGATGACCAGGTCGGGATAGCGCCTGATGGGTGAGGTGAAATGAGTGTAGGCGGTCTGGGCCAGGCCGAAGTGACCGCAGTTTTCATCCGAGTAAACGGCCAGTCGCAGGGAACGCAGCACCTGGATGGTGATAAACTTTTCTTCCGGCCGTCCCTTGAACTCTTCGATTATTTTCTGCAGGTCGGAAGACTTGACCTGGCTGGAGCGGGGCAGGTTGAGGCCGAAGTGGACAAGCAGGTTCCGCAATTTTTCCAGGTCGGACCGGGCCGGGGCCGGATGGACCCGGTAAAGGCAAGGGTGCTGAAGCTCGGTCAGGAAGTTGGCCACGGCTACGTTGGCCATCAGCATGAATTCTTCAATCAGGCAGTGGGCTTCGTTGCGCTCGGAAGGCGCCACGGCCGTCAGCAGGCCTTCCTGGTAGACCAGTTCCGGTTCCAGCAGGTCAAAATCCAGGCTGCCCTGTTTCAGCCTCCTGGACTTTAGGATTCTGGCCAGTTCCCTCATGTCCATCAGGTCGGCCAGGATGTGCCGGTAGCGGTTCTGTTCTTCCAGGTCGCCCTGGAAAATCTTGAAGACCGAGGTGTAGGTCAGGCGTTCGACGGTCTGGATGACTGAG
>DMVN01000077.1 GCA_003476685.1 Acidobacteriota bacterium
GCTACCGGGTTGATGTCTGGGATGAAAAGTCCAGAAAATGGCATTCTCTCTGCCAGCGAATCGGAACCTACAGGTTCATCAGGCTCGACCGGGAACTGACCCTTGAAGATGAAGGTTTCATCTCGCCGGCGGTAACCCAGTCGGCCGACGAGTCCTCCGATGACATTTTCGCCCACGAATCGCTGTTCCACTGGGACGGCTGGAGCCTGGTCGCCCCTCGCCCCGGCAAGACCATCAACCCCGACGACCAGCCTCAAACAATTGAAAACCAGGCCATGACTGACTTCCTGCTGGAAACCAGGTTCAAACCGAAGCCGGGTTCGCTGCCGCGCCTGCGCTATGGACTGGGCTACAGACTGAGGGCCAGAACGGTCGACCTGGCCGGAAACAGCCAGCCCCTCGAAAACCCCGACGACAGTTGCGCCATTCCGCCTCCTTCCAAGCAGCCCTTTACCTTCAGCCGTTTTGACCCTGTGCCCTCACCCCTGATTATTCCCCGCGAAGCACCCAAGAGCGGAGAGAATGTGGACCACCTGGTGATAAAGAGTTTTAATGAATCCATAGAACGGGACACCGTGCCCACCAACCAGGTTTCGGACCGCCATGTGGCTCCGCCGAAGATTTCCCAACTTGACTCAGAATTTCACGGAATGTTCGACGGCACTTCCGGCCTGAAACCAGAAGTTTATTCCCTGATCTGCCTAAGAGATGGCGGTCAGTTCAAAGAAATGGAACCAGGAGAACAGCTTGAGCTCCCCTACTTCCCCGACCCCTGGGCCCGCGGGGCCTGCATCCGTGGTCTTCCCTATGGAGCGCCCGACCCGATGATGATTGAATTTTCAGGCGACTGGCCGGATTTCCGGCCTTTTAGAATAAGGCTGCAGGAAGGGAACCAGCCGGCGCGCTGGGATAATTCTTCCCGCCTGCTGACAGTCTACCTGAAAAAGGGAGAATCGGTCACCCTGCGAATAAGCTGTTATTTCCCGGAGAGGTTTCTACCTATCCAGGGACTTTACCGCTGGCTGGAAAAGCCCGAAAGGATTATTCCCCAGAAAGTCATGCAGCCGCCTCGCGGTTTGCCCGAAGGCCAGGTTCAAGTGCTCAAGACTTTGCAGCCTCCCAAGATTGACCTGACCAGAGTTCGCACGCTGTCCATTCAGGGCCGCAACTGGTTGATGACTCCGTTCAGAGAAATAACACTGATGCATGCCACTCTGCAGCCGGTGGGCAAACCAGTCAACAAATCGCTCGAAGCCCACAGAGGGCTGGGGCAAACCTCGGCTGTTCTGTACGGCGAGTTTGAACTCCATGGGCCCAGCACTTCGAAAGCCGAGCTTCTGGCCGACTGGAAAGAACCGGTAGATTACCTGAACGAGCCGAAGCCAAAAGTTCTTGACGGTCAGGCTCACGTCCTGGAATTTAAGATAGACCCGGTTCTGACCACCCTGAACCTCACGCCCAGGCCTGAGGCTGGGAAGGCCACAGGTCCAATCGGAGACAGGCAAATTCAAACCAGGGCCGTCACCACGGCCATGGTCAAGGCCCCGCCAACTCCGGTTTACCGGCACGAGTTCGGCGATACCAAGTTCAGAAGGGTTAACTACAGGCTCATCACCACTACCAGGTACATGGAGCAATTCCCGTCTAACGAGCTTCCGGAAGAAACGGGCTACACCAGGACCAGCGACCCAGTAGAAATCAAGGTGCTAAACACCGCCCCGCCGGCCATGCCCAAAGTCGTCTACGTGGTTCCCTCCTTCAGGTGGGAAAGAAGCAAGCAAGGCTCGAAGGTCACCAGCGTCAGGAAGAGTGCGCTCCGGGTGTATTTAGAAAGGCCATGGTATTCAAGCGGCGAAGGCGAGCTCCTGGCGGTCATCCTTCCCCCGGGAATTACCATAACTCCGAGAAAACCAGTGGCCGCTCCCGTCAGCCGCACTACTACTCCGCAGGTTACCCAGAGAATTCAGCCCCAGCTTCAGAAAAAGGCCGTACCCGGCGCTTTGCAGGTGAGCGTTCCGCCAGTGGCCGAAAAATACAAACCTTATGTAACGATGTGGGGCAGCGACCCCATCTGGAGGTCCGGAGCGGTGGCCCCGCCCGAATATCCGCTGCCCGAGGCCTTCCCTTCAGCCGTTGAGGTTATGGGCGACCTGCCTCTCCTGGAGCTGCCGGGCGATAAAAAGTTTATCGCTGTCGGACATCAGGTGGAATACGACGAAGAACGCCAGCTGTGGTTCTGCGACCTGGAACTGGATTCAGGTCAGGCCTACTTTCCGTTCATCAGGTTAGCCCTGGCCAGGTTCCAGCCGGATTCTGTGCCCGGGGCCCACCTGTCCCAGGTAGTGGTGGCCAATTTCGCCCAGATTCTGCCCGAAAGAAGCCTGGCCGTGACCTTTAATCCTTCCAATTTTAAGGAAGTGAACGTCAGCCTGTCCGGCGTGTCCTACATCCAGGGTTATGCCGGTAGCGGGCCCGGAGAGGTGGAAGTGGCCCTGGAAACCAAGAAGCTCACCCTGCCGGACGAGCTGGGCTGGGAACCAGTTAAAGAGGCAGTCATCACCCTGAAGCCGCAAAGGGCCGGAGCAACGGAAGTCGGCTCGTTTATCTGGCAGGGCACACTCAACCTGCCCAAGGGCATAAAGCTACAGGACTACAGAATCGCCGTCAGAGAATACGAATTGTTTGACACGGACGAGTTGGACAAGGCCGCCCGCACGGTAGCCGCGGTGACCACCAAAAAGTACAAACGACTGGTTTACGCCGAGACCATAAAGCTTCTGGACCTATAAAATAAGGACATAAACTATATTTCCTATTTTTTTTCAAGCCCGGTTTAAGTAGACCTGTCTTACTCTGATGGTGGCGGCCCGATGGTCCACAACCGGTGGATAATATTCAGGAAGCTCCAGGGAATGAATCTGGCGGCAGCTTAATTTCTTCAATTCAGGCAGATATTTTTTTATGTAACGGCAATCCGGGTCAAACTTCTGCGCCTGAATAACTGGATTAAACATGCGGAAAGGCCGCGGGTCAGCCCCAACCGAGGCTGACCACTGCCAGTTGCCGGTGTTAACCACCTCATCATAATCAAGCAGGTATTTTTTGAAAAACTTCTCCCCTATTCTCCAGTCTAAAAGCAGGTCCTTGGTGACAAAAGAAGCCACCACCAGCCGGGCCCGGTTGTGCATCCAGCCTTCTCCTTTGAGCTGATTTATGGCAGCATCAATAAGGGGATAACCGGTCCTGGCCTCTTCCAGAGCCCTGATATCTTCTTCCCGGTTAAGCCATTTTAAGCCCCGGCGCTTCTCCTGAAATTCCAGGTTTTCAGTCCAGGGGAAGTGATGGCGGATGTGGTACCAGAATTCCCGCCAGGCCAGCTCTTTGACAAACTGGCTGTCCATAACCAGACTCTTCCGCGCCCGGGCCAGAACCTGGCGGATTGAAACCAGGCCAAACCTGATAGCCACCGACAGCCGGCTGGTGCCGTCAACATCCAGCTGATTCCGGCCTTCATCATAACCCTTAAAATCATATTGCTTGAGCCGGCGCTCAGCATAATCTGGCTTCCAGTACCTGTTCGTCTGGTGAGATACCAGCCTAAAGGTCTCTGCCAGCGATGGCCAGTTCAGCTCTGGCGTCTGAAGTCGGTCAGGCTCAGGCCAGACAGAAAGATCTTCTCCGGCCAGGGCCATTCGCCACAGTCTGAAAAAAGGGCTGTAAACTTTCCGGGCTTGGATTTTTTCCGGCGGCACCAGGAGGGAATCATTAAAATCCTTAAAGATAATCCCTTTCTTCTGGCACAGAGCTTCAACCTTCTTCTGAGTTCTTTCCCCCTGCCAGGAGTAACTGCGATTAGTGTAGACAGCTTCTACTTTCAATTCTGAGATGAGCCGGTCTAAAATTCTTTCCGGCTGTCCGTAAAAGCCATAAAGACGGCTGCCCTTTTTCTCCAGCCGATGATTTAACTGGCGAAGGCAATCAAGCAAAAATCCGTTTCTTGAGGCTGGACCCTCCAGCTCCTGAAGAAGCTCCTGGTCTAAGATAAAAACAGGAATAACTTCCTGGCTCTTTTTACAAGCCTCAATAAGTCCACGGTTATCTTTCAGCCGCAGATCACGCTTAAACCAGTAAAGAATCCGCACTTCAGACCTTTTCCCACCCGACCTCTAATCAGCAGGCCTACCGACTATGAACAACGTTTTTGACGATGATAAAGGGAGCGAAATTATAATTCATCCCGTTCCAGAGCAGCGACCGCTCGGCATCAAAATCCAGGGTCATCTTAACCGAAGTCTGACCGGTAACAGTAAACTGACAGGGAATGGTGATGGTCAGCGGTGGGTTCAGGGTGATGGTAAAGGTTCTTTCAGAAGTAACTATCTCCACTCTGGAAATGACCAGCTTAAGGCCAGAATATGTTCCGGGTGGAAGTTCCAGAGCAGCCAGTCTTTCTTCGCGCCCTCTTAGCGGAATAAGGTCAATCGTTTTGGGCTCGGTCAGGATGTTATCAGTCCAGGTCTGGCGGTCTTCGTTCCTCAAGTATATAGCATCAATGGTCACATAGACATGCTGGATATTATGGGCTGGAGCATCAGTCAGGTAGAGCTCAAAATTGGCCGATGATTTAGTAGAACAGCCACTTGGCAGAAGAAGAAAAACAGCGGCTAAAGCCAGAATTGTTTTTTTCATTCCCGGCCTCCTTTTCTTTTTTTTTTATTATACATCAAAAAATTAAATTAATGAAAAAATTGAGGATTATCAACCAGCTAAAGGCTTGATTTTTAGGAAATTAAGTCTGTTCCCGGAATTATGGGTTGGGAACTGGACACTAGCCAAAGACCCTCTGTAATTTTTTTCTCCGATAAACAGCCACAAAATCAAGTTTATTTCTCCCATCTTAAATGCTTCAGGGCTTAAAACACGGGTACTATCCGGTGGCAGATAGGCTTGCCCTCAAACTTCTGCTTCCCCGGCTTTCCCGGAGCTCCAGAGCTGTGCTGAGCCCAGAAGCCAAGACCCTTAGGGCCGGGACTGGCTGGCGACATATTTTTTAACCTTTTCCAGGGAAGACCGCAGGTTGGCTTTATAAAGCCAGTCTCTTATAAAACCGGGGACCGGGAAAGCGGGCCGGACCAGGCTTCCGTAGCGAGCCACCGTTCGCTGTTCATCCAGGCGGTGTAGCTTCCAGAAACCATAGAGTTCTTTCAGGTCCCGGGGCTCAGCGGGGTCCAGCTCCCACCAGAAATATAATTTATCAGGCCAGAAGTGATGGATAACGGTATACCTGACTTTCTGTCCCATAATCCTGACCACGAAAAACATCCGGTTATAATCCGCACCCTGTTCTATAATCTTTAGTTCTTTTATTTCTTCAAGATATTCAGCCTGGCGCTCGGTGTCAGAAAGAATGGACCAGGCCTTCTCCGCCGGAACTTCAAAAATCAAAGCGGCAGAAATAATAGTCCGGCCCTCGGGTGCTCCTTCGTGGGAAGAGACCAGGATTACTTCACCCGAAAAAATTTTCTTTTTCTGTTCAGCCGTCAGGTCTTTAAGGCCGTCAGAGCCAAAATCGGGCACAGTCGCGGTGGCCGGCTGGGGCTGGACCTGGACTGTCCGGCAAATAGATCCGCCAAAGCTTCCCGGTTGATATCCGCCGCCCTGAGTAGCGAGGACCGGCAGTTGGCAGGCCAGGCTTATCAGAATAAAAGAAAAGAGAATAATTTGACGATTCCGGTTGATGGTCAGCCTGATGAGCCGGGGCCTTCCCGGTGAACGGCTCGGCACTTTCATCTTCTACACCCGGATTAAACCTGAATTCATGATTTCTTTTCAAATTCTTCTCGTGAAATTTTCTGAATCGTCAGGTGACGCACCGTATAACTCTGGATTTTCTGGCCACCCATTCCCGGCGGCAAACTGGTTTCCGTGACCACGAATTCATCCATGGTCACTCTCTCTATCCACCTGGTATCGAGGTTGATATAAATATCACCGATGTATTCTGAACCGCCCTCGGTAATTATATCACCGCCAGGGCCGCCCGGCATGATTACCTTCAAAGTGCTTTCACCTGAATCGTAGCCAATGATGGCACAGGCCAGCCCGTTCATCAGGCCGAGACCCTTGAATGTCAACCTGACTTCGCCGTTGCGGAAGACCGAGCCTTCCTTAAGGGCCTGGCCAAGATTAACCGGAGGCTCGGTAAAGGAAGCGGCATGGCGGAGGCTCTGACCGGGATATTTTAAGTCCTGAATTCCAACCCCTCCTTCCACCGGCCTGGCAAAAATGTCGCAGAAACTGTGAAAATCGATAAAGCTGTTATAAATCTGATAACCGGTGATGCCGGGAACTTTCCGGCCGTTGCTAAAGGTCAGGTCTCCAAACCGGTCATGGGGGATGCCGAAAACCTGCCCCTTTTCATCCTTTGCACCCGTCATCTCCCTGAAAACATAGGACCAGCCGGACAGTTCTCTGACCTGGGCTGGCGGCTGGGCGCCAGACTGAATGGTGAATTCACCTACGGTACACAGATCTCCTTCCTGCCCCGAGAGCCGGGCCGGGACCCTTTTCAGTTTCAGCTTGAAAGTCTCAACTGATTTTCTTTTTCCGTCAAACCCGAGCTGAATCAACTTCATTTCCTGCTGGTAATACTGCACATCTGGTGCGCGCTCGCCAGCCAGGTTAAAAGGCCCTTTAAGACCGGATAATTTCTTGGGCAGCTTGGCCGCAGACTGGCCCTGCCCGGTAAAAGCCGGGTTTAAAGCTGCCAGAAGTACAACAACTAAGCCCGCATAAAAAAGGATATTCGGGCCGACAGATTTCCTTCTCATGGCTAAACTCCTGAAAAAATTGGCAGGTGGAACCTGATTCACCCCTTCTTTAAGGTTACAGGTAAGGTCAGTTCCCGTCAAGCTTGTTACTCCTACGGGGACAACGACGAGCTTCCCATTTTCAGAAGCGGTAAAAACCACATTCTTGCTACCCGGTTTAGGCTTTATCCTGTTAACGCCAAATCATAGAAAATATTTTTCAGGGCCAAGCTCTAATTACCACCGCATCAAGCTGTTAAATTCCTTGATTTTACAGCCTCACAGCCGAGGGCTGGACCGTCCCCGGACCGCTTCAGATACTGCCCTTAACCTGGATAATATACCCCAGCCTGAAAGAATAATCTGATTGACATAGAAGGCGCTTTAAGTTTACGATGCAGCCAGGAGAGGAAATTCAGTTCTCTCCAACAGATTTAAGCTGAAGGGAGTATCCATGAAAAAACTTATTAGTCTCATGGTTCTGGGAATTTTTTTCCTGGCCAGCGTGGCTCTGGCTCAGCCCGAGGGCAAGAAATGGGAGCTGGGCCTGGGCTTTGATTACAGCAGTATCAAGAGCTCTGGTTCCTCTGAAGCTTTTGATATCCTGACCATTCCCCTGAGGATTGGGCGTTACGTCTGGAAAGGACTGGAAGTGGAGCCGGAATTATTCTTGATGAAGGTGGAAGATAGCGACCTTGGTTATCTTTTCAACCTGAACGGGGTTTATAACTTCAAAACCTCCAAGCCCTTCAGGCCCTTCCTGCTGGCCGGCATCGGCATCACCAATGGCATTAAAATCGGCTATCTGATGGAAGCCGACAACGAAATCAACGGCTTCGTCATTAACGCCGGGGCCGGGCTCAAATACCTGATAGGGAACTCAGCCGCCATCAGGTTTGAATACCGCTACATGCACAACCGTCTTAAAGACAACGAGGGCTACACCGAAAATTTCAACAGCCATCAGTTCCTGATCGGGGCCTCGATATTCTTCTAAACCGGTGGCTCCGGGCTGAGAGCGCCCGGGAAAAAGCCGAAAAAGTATCCGGCCAGCTTAATTTGATTCGGCCTCGAGCCGGCCAGGTTGGCCTTTAGGGCCTCACTAACTGTCATAACGAAGACGGCCAGCAGTCTGGTAGGCGGGAAGCAATTGTTGTGCCCGGAAAGGCCAGCCCGCAGACCATTTAGATTTCAGCCACAATCTAACCCTGGTATGGAACACCTCCGTTAGCACCAACCTCCGCAATCGACTTATCCAGGAACTGAGCGGTTATTGACCGGGGGGCCTGATTGTGTTTAAATTATCTGGAGCCGCCGGGGTGGCGGAATTGGTAGACGCAAGGGACTTAAAATCCCTCGGGGTGTAAGCTCCGTGCCGGTTCGAGTCCGGCCCTCGGCACTTCTCGCTTATTAGCGATTAATAATTCTAATTCAGGCCTGACCTCTGCCTGCCAGAATAATCTTGAAGCAAATTACAAACGGGCTCAACTCCGGATAAGATACCAGGCCAATTCTGGCCCCGGCTTTTTATTGGATTCAGTCGGTCATTAGAACCTTCCTCTCCTGTTGACAGTCCTGGTTCCAGGGACTACGCTGGAAGGTGGAGGGGAAAATGAAACCCACGGAAGAATTGAAAAGAGAGCATCAGGCCATCAAACTGATGCTGAAGATAATAACCGAGGTGGCCAGGCTGCTGGAGGCCGGCCAGGGAGTTGACCTCAAAGACCTCAACGATATCCTGGAATTCTTAAAAATATTCGCCGACCGCTGCCATCATGGGAAAGAAGAAGAACTCTTATTCCCGGCCCTGGAAACAGTCGGAATTCCCCGCGACCGGGGGCCTCTCGGGGTGATGCTGTCGGAACACCAGTCTGGCCGGGCCCTCATCAAAGACATGGATTCAGCCCTGAGCGGGATGGCCCGGGGCGAAGAACGGGCCGGACTAAATTTGGCCCGGCAGGCCAGGGCCTATGCCGAACTCCTGACCGCCCATATTGACAAGGAAGATAACGTTCTCTATCCTCTGGCCGAGGCCCGGTTAAACCAGAAAATCCAGAAAAAATTGACTGAAGGCTTCGAGAGGATAGAAAATGAGGTGGTCGGACCTGGCCGCCACCAGGAATTTCACCAGCTGCTGGAAAAGCTGGAAGAAAAATATCTGGAAAAAACTCAAACCGGATGAAGAGAAAGCCGGCCGGAGGCACATGGACGAGAAAGACCTGAACCAGATGAGCGATGAGGAGCTCAAAGAATTCATCAAGAAATTCTACGCCGAGCTGGATAAAAAGCCGGACTGCACCGGCTGCCCGATAACTTCCTGCCCCCGGCGTCAGAAACAAAGGGAAATAGAAGAAGAAGAACTGCCTGAAGAAGACAATTGATCAATCCGGTCTGACCGGCCTCAGAACCCGGCTCCGGACTTCCCTCAGCTGTCGCTAATCTTAAATTCCCAGGTCAGGGGCATGGCCTTCTTGATGGTGGCGCTCACCCCGCAATATTTTTCCTGCGACAGTTCTATGGCCTGCCTGATTTTTTCGGGCGGCAGATTTCTGCCCGTGAATTCATAAATAATGTGAATTTTGTAGAACTGTTTGGGATGTTCTGAGGTCAGGTCGCCCTGAACTGTCAACCGGAATTTTTCTATCGGGACCCTCATCTTCTGCAGTATGGAAATGACATCCATGCCAGTGCAGCCAGCCAGGGCTACCAACAGCAGTGGCTTCGGGCGCGGTCCCCTGTCCCGCCCGCCATAGTCCAGGGGCGTATCCAGAATCAAGCGGTGACTATCAATCGCCGTTTCAAAGGCCACCCCGTCCAGCCATTCGGCCACGATGATTTCTTTACCGGCCATGACCATCAGCCTCCTCTAAAAACATTCATATAGATTATAGCCTGTAAATAAAAATGCTTGTAATTATTTTTGCCTGACAGCGGCCGGCACCCAAAAAATTGATTGCCGGGAATCTCCAGTTATTACCCTTATAACAATAACCCGATTGCTTATGCCAGGCCCTTTAAGTTATATTAGTTGACCGAGCCCAGTCAGGAATGACTGGCCGTCGGGAGGAGTTTTATGAGACGGAAATATTTCCTGCTATTTTTATCAACAATTTTTTTGCTGATTCTAAGCTTAGGACCGGGCTTACAGGCTGATGATGGTAAGCACCTTAACTGCTTTACGGTCCTGGTTGGCAAGAAGGCCAGTGCTGACGGTTCGGTGCTGGTGGCTCACAACGAAGACGACACCGGTGATATTATCCTAAACATCCGGAAAATTGCTCCCCGCCGCTATGACCAGGTCATTAAAGTCAACCTGGGACACGGAGCCGTCTGGGAAACTGCCGGCCAGACCAGCGGCTTCCTCTGGATAGAAGCCTCGGCCCAGGAATTCGCTGACAGCTTCGTCAATGAACACGGGGTGGTGATTACTTCTGACGCCTGTGCTTCCCGCGAAACTAACGAGGATTACACCGACGGCGGTATCAGCTACCTGCTGCGAAGAATCGTGGCCGAAAAAGCCAGGACAGCCCGGGAAGCAGTCCAGCTGGCCGGAGAACTGGTAGAAAAATTCGGTTATCGCTCTTCCGGGCGGACTTACTCTATTGCCGACAAGAACGAAGCCTGGATGCTGGCCGTGATCAGGGGCCGGCACTGGCTGGCCCAGCGGGTGCCTGACGACCAGGTAGCGGTGATTCCCAACTATTACACCATCAGGCAGGTCAGGCTGGATGACCCGGAAAATTTCCTGGGCAGTCCGGACCTCATCGACTATGCCAGGAAGAATGGCTGGTACAACCCGGAAAAGGACGGACCTTTCGATTTCAAGAAAGCTTTCAGCCGGCCCAGCCGCCGCGACCCGGTCTTTGACGGCAACAGCCTGAGGATGTGGCGGGGAGTGGCAATTCTCAGCGGGAAGGACTGGAAGGTTGAAGACGATTTTCCTTTCTCCTTCCGGCCGGACCGAAAAATAACGCCCGAAATATTAATGTCCCTGCTCCGCGACCATTACGAGGGAACTGAGTACGATGCCACTGATGGCTATAAAAACGGCAGCCCGAACCTGACCAAATTCCGCACCATCTGCACCAGCTCGACCATAAACTCATTCGTGGCCGTCCTCAACGCCCAGAAACCGGAGCCCCTGTCGGTCCTGCTATGGCTGGCGCCTGGTAAACCCGATACCACAATTTACCTGCCCATTTATTACGGTATCAGCCGGATGCCCGGGGGGCTGGGCACCGGACCCGATCAACACGACTACGAGCTTTTCTACCGTCAGCACTTCCAGCCGGAAGAGCTGATCGCTGCCCGCGACCGCCTGCTACACACCAGAATCCTGAGGCTGGAAAGAGTGGTTGAAGGGAACTACGGCCAGATGATAGAGGTGGTCAAAAAAGAGCTTAGACCGCTGGAGAAAGAATACCTCAACCGCCAGAAATCGTTCGAAACAAAATTCAGCCAACTTCAGACCAAAAACTCGGTGGCAGCTAGCCAGGCCCTGGACAAATACGTAACCGAAGCTTTCGAGCGGCTGGAAAAAATCTATAAGAAATTAGAAGCAAAATACTGACCTTTTAGCCGCAAGATTACAGGAACATCAGAACTAAATGCCGGCCGCCAGGCTCGGTATTCCGATTTCCGGGGTCCGGGTATTAAGGCCACCTGGCATAAATTTCTCAGGTTATAACGTTTATACCCCAACTTCCGAACGGCCCAAAGCTTTTCGCCGGCCTGAACGGCACGAAAGACCGCAAGCCAGAACAAACTCCGGCTTGATCTTTTCTATTTTAATCAGCTCCCACTCTAAATTTTCCGGCCGAAATGGCAGCCTGTCTTAACCTCCAGAACTCGACCAGTGAATTCAGCCGGATATTTGAGCTGCGACCAAGACCCAACTATCTCACATAGATTTCATCAAACAGCATCCAGGCTTTCTGCCCGGCGTTACGAAAACCTTCCGGGACAGTCCCGACGTTTATGGCCTTAACCCGAACAAACCGGGCTTCGGCCCCCTTCAGGGGAATATAGATTGACCTGGCCCCGGCAGTCTGGGCCTTTCCCGGCAGGGCAAATTCTTTTTCAGATACCAGCTCAAACTTCCGGCCGTCAACCGAGACCTCCACCACCACTCTGGCTGGAAGGAATATGCGAGCATTGTTATTCTCAAAGCAGCTCAGCTCCAGTTCATACAGGTCCTGCTTGCGGCCCAGGTCCAGGACAATCTCCAGGTTATTCCCTTCGTATCCCTGCCAGCTGGAATCCCTGGCTTCGGGCCTGGCTTTCACCAGGTCG
>DMVN01000207.1 GCA_003476685.1 Acidobacteriota bacterium
CAGACCCCTTCTTTCATGGTCGTTTACCATGCGCCTAAATGCCAGGACCCTGACTTCTTCGCCCTGTCAATTCTGGAAAAACCGCTCCTGCGGGGGGAAAGCAGCCGGCTTTACCGACGGCTGGTGCGCGACGAGCAGTTGGCCATCTCGGTTTTCGGGGGCATCGAGGAAAAAATGGACCCTTACCTGTTCACCATTTTTGTCAAGCCCCGACCGGGAGTGGACCTGGATAAAATCGAAAAAATCATCGATGAGGAGTTGAATAAGGTCATTGAGCAGGGCCTGACCGACCAGGAATACCAGAAAGCCCTGAACCTCGTCCGCAGCGATTTCTACTTCAGCCTGCAAACCAACTCGGGCAAGGCCAACCTCCTGGGCGCGACGGAGCTGCTGTTCGGCAGCTATGAACAGCTCTTCACCTTGGTTGACCACTATGCCCAGGTTAAACGCGAGGATATTCCAGGGGTGGCCAGAAAATATTTCCACGAACTGAATAAAACTGTGGGCAAATTGATCCCGCAAGGAGGAAACTAATGAAAAGGCTGTTGACCATAATCCTGGCCCTGATCATTTTATTACCGGTGATTACCATGGCTGTGGAAAGATTGCCGAAGCCGGAAAAATTGGTTCTGGACAACGGGCTGACCGTCTATTTCCTGAAGAACCCGGAGCTACCTCTGGTGAGTTTCAGGATGCTCATCCCGGGAGCCGGCCGGGCCTTTGAGCCCCAGGGCTTTGACGGCCTGGCCAGCCTGACCACCAGCCTGCTGCTCAAGGGCACCAGGACCATGAGCGCCGAAGAGATCGCCGAAGCCCTGGATTTCATGGGGGCCCGGCTGAGCCTCAGCGATGCCGAGGAATATGCTGCTGTTTCCGGAGAAGCCCTGGTCGAACACCTGCCTCGTCTGCTCCAGATTACGGCCGACTGTCTGACCTCCCCGGCCTTTAAAGAAGATGAATATAAGAAGGAGCTGGCCAGAAAAACCGACGCCCTGAAGTCCCTGAAGGACAACCCCGGGGCCGCTCTGCGCCAGTATTTCAGGAAGGCCTATTTTGGCAGCCATCCTTTCGGCCAGCTGTCCTCGGGGACCGATTCTTCCCTGAAAAAGATGTCGCTTGATGAAATCAAAAAATTCTTTGCCAGCCGCTTTCGCCCGGATACGGCTATCATGGCTGTCGTGGGCGATATTGACCGGGACCGGCTTTTCGGTCTTCTCAAAGAAACCATCGGACGCTGGCCTAAACCGAACACTGCTCCCCCATCTCTGACCATACCGCCACTTCCGGTTCCCAGAGGACGGAAACTTATCCTGGTGGATAAACCCGATGCCACCCAGAGCTACTTTGCCCTGGGTGCACCCGGATTTGCCGTCAACGATAAAATCTCTTCTTCCGCCAGCCTGATGAACACCCTCTGGGGAGGCCGCTTCACCTCCTGGCTCAACACCGAGCTACGCATCAAGAGGGGCCTGACCTACGGGGCCAGCAGCAGCTTTCAGTCCTGGAAAAACGGGGGCCTGTTCATGGCTTCTTCCTATACCAAGAACGACCAGATTGGCCAGATGCTGGACATTACATTCGACCTGCTGAAAAGAGCCCGGGAAAAGGGCTTCAGCCAGGAAGAAGCTGAAAGCGCCCGGAATTACCTGCTGGGACAATTCCCCCAGACCCTGGAGACCAACGGCAGCAAAGCCGGGGCCTACCTCCGGGTTGTGTTTTACGGCCTGGGTTTTGACTATTATGACAGGTACCTGAACGAAATAACCACGGTCCAGGCTGCGGATTTGAAGAAAGCTGCTCTCAGGCTACTACCCGAGAAGGATTTCGTCCTGGTAGTCGTGGGCAAGGCCGCTGAAGTCAGGAAAATTCTGAGCAAGTACGGCCAGTTCCAGGAAAAGAAAATTACCGACCCCGATTTTTGAGCTGCCGGGCTGCGGGCTGGCTTTTCCCGAGGAAAAGTCAGTGGCTGAAAAGCCAGTTATCCCCAATCCGGAGCTGAAGTCATCTGCGCTTGGCAGCCTGAGTTTGATCAACCCTGATTCTTGCTGAGGCCCTGACCAGCTGGCAGGATTTCTTTAATCAAGCCATGGGCCAGGTCCGCATCTCAGTTTACAGCTTCAAGCCCAACACCTGGCCAGGCATTTATCCAGCCACCAGACACGGGGCCGGGTTATTTGAACAAATTCAGGAAGACGGTGATGATCAGGGCGTTGGTGAAATCAATGAAAAAGGCTCCGACCATCGGCACCACCAGAAAAGCCCGCGGGGCCCGGCCGTAGCGCTCCACGATAGCTTTCATATTAGCCATAGCGTTGGCCGTAGTACCCAGGGCAAAACCGCAGTAGCCGGCGCTCATGACCGCGGCTTCGTAATCTTTTCCCATGAGCCGGAAGACCACGGTCGCAGCCAGGGCCACCAGCACTACCTGGGCCAAGAGAATTACCAGCATCGGCAGAAAAAGACCGGCCAGCTCCCAGAGCTTCAGGGTCATCAGAGCAATCACCAGAAAAAGATTCAGGGCCACATGACCGATGTCGTCTATTATTTTCTGGTCGAGACCAAGCCAGCCGGTCAGGTCGTCAAAATTCCTGATGATGGCGGCCACGAACATGGCCCCGATATAGGCCGGCAGAGTGAGGCCCAGGCTGGCAAACCACTGGCTGACCCAGGAGCCTGCCCACATGGCCACCAGGATGATGACCACACTTTTCAGCAGGACAAAAGAACTCCGTTCTTCGTCCACGGTCCCACGGGCTGGTTTTTTGCTTAAGAGTTCTTCCACCACTTCTTCCGCTTCCATCTCTGGTGCGGCCACTTCTCTGACCCGGGCTTTCTTGAGCCTGTTCTTCTCTATCAGGAAGGTACCAACCGGGCCGCCGATTAAACCGCCAGAGATAATGCCAAAGATAGCTGCGGCCACGGCTGCGGTAGTGGCCGCTGAAACTCCGGCCTGTTCAAAGACCGGTCCAAAAGCCAGGGCTGTGGCCGGGCCTCCGGTCTGGGTAACCGAGCCGCAGATTACGCCGAGCAGCGGGTTGAGGCCGAAGGGCAGGGCCAGGACTATCCCCAAAATATTCTGGGCAATAACCATGCCTGTGGCCATCAAGAAAAAAAGTAAGACCTGGGGGCCACCCACCTTGAGCAGCGACAGGCTGGCGGCAAAACCGATGGTGGTAAAGAAGGCAATCATCAGCGGGTCGCGCAGGGTGGTGTCAAATTGAACCGGTGTTACCTGGTAATGGTGAAAGACCAGCATGACCAGAGAAATGAGCAGTCCGCCTATGACCGGCGCCGGGATGTTAAACCGGTCAAGTGGTTTAATCCAGCGCCGGAGGCCATAGCCTAAAAACAGCACCAGGCCGGCCAGGGCCACCGTCTGTACCAGGTCCAGCTTCAGCAAGAGGTTTCCTTCCAAATATTTCTAGTTTTTAAGATTTAACACTTTTCCCGTTAACACTCAACCCTTTTGTAATTTATTTCTCTATTTCGCAAGACAAGGGAAAAAGCAGTCCAACTTATTCAGTCTCCCGGCAGGAAATAAAGTCCGGTTGATCAAGATAAAAAACATCCGGACTGATTCTGAGGGGCAAGAACCAAGCGCAAGATTTCTATTTCAATTAACCCGACTGATTGCAGATAGTCGATTGTGAAACACAATTATTTCGGCTGTGATATCTCTTTTGAGCCTATACTGTTTTGGCCCCAAAAATCTTAAAAATTTATGAATTAAGTAGTATTCTGCTTCAGACCTTCTTTCTGGAAGCAGCCTTTTCCAGCAGCCGCTGCCTGGTATACGGAATTAATCCGCCGGCATCGATAATAGCCTGCCTGGCTTTGGGCAGCGGCTCTACCCGGAATTCCTTTCCGGAAGTCCGGTTGATTATTTTATCCGGCAGGATTTCGAGTTCGTCCCCTTCCTCCGCTTCAATCTCAGGGCAGACCACCAGCCTCAGGCCGAGGTTAATGGCATTCTGGAGAAAAATTCGGGCGAAATTCTTAGCCACGATTACCAGCTCGTGCCCTTTTAAGGTTGAGGCCGCCTGTTCACGGGAAGAACCGCAGCCAAAATTCTTGCCAGCCACCACGATGCTTCCAGCCGGAATCTCGCCTTTTTTCAGCTGGGCATTGAATTCAGGGAAGTCGGCAAAAGCATACTGGGGAGTTTCGGTGGGCAGGACCGTGGCCATGAATCGACCGGGATAAATGATGTCGGTGGAAATGTCATCACCCAGTTTCAAAACCACTCTGGCCATGTTATTTGCCTCCTTTCCTGGGGTCGGTGATATAACCGGTCAGGGCCGATGCCGCGGCCACCGCCGGGGAGCAGAGATAAACTTCAGCCCTGGGATTACCCATCCGGCCTTTGAAATTGCGATTGGTGGTAGACAGGGCTACTTCCCCGTCGCCCAGAGCCCCCTGGTGCACTCCCAGACAACAGCCGCAGCCCGGATTCATTACTACTGCTCCAGCTTTGACCAGGTCGGCCAGGTAGCCGAGCTTCAAAGCCTGCTGGTAGATGCGGAAAGAAGCCGGGAAAACCAGCATCCTCACTCCCCTGGCTATTTTCTTGCCCTTTAGTATTTTAGCTGCCACAGCCAGGTCATCCAGGCGGCCGTTGGTGCAGGAGCCGATGACAATCTGGTCTACCTTAACTTTTCCCACCCGGCCAACTGGTTTAACGTTGTCAACCATGTGCGGGCAGGCCACCTGTGGTTCCAGCTCCGACACATCTATTTCTACTATCTGGTCGTATTCAGCATCCGAGTCAGGCCCGAAGACTTCAACTTTCCCTTTCACCCCGGCCTCTTCTTTTAAGTAGCGCAGGGTTTCTCGGTCCGGGGGGACGATACCCGAAGTGGCTCCGGCTTCCACCGACATGTTGCAGATGGTCAGCCGGCCCGAGGTTGACATGTGCTCGATGGCTGGCCCGTGGTATTCCAGCACCTTAAAGTTGGCCCCTTCGGCCGATATTTTTCCAATCAGGTAAAGGATAAAATCCTTGGGCAGAACATACCGGCCAAAGCGTCCGGTGGCCACGACCTTGATGGTTGGGGGCACTTCCACGTTGAGCACCCGGCCCAGCGTCCAGACCGAAGCCATTTCAGTAGCCCCGATGCCAAAGCTGAAAGCCCCCAGGGCTCCGTGAGAAGTGGTGTGGCTGTCGGTGCCAACCACCACCGTTCCCGGGAGCACGTAGCCGCTCTCCGGCAGGATCTGGTGACAGATACCGCCCTGGTCGCCCCTGATATCGTGGAATTTTTTGATCTTCTGGGCGGCCACGAATTCCCTGATCTTCTTCTGGTTGGTAGCCGTCTTGGAGCTTTCGGCCGGCACCCGGTGGTCAAGGATGATGGCGATTTTGTCCGGGTCCCAGACCTTAGGCTTCAAACCCGTATCTTTGTAAACTTCCAGAAATTGATTGATGACCAGAGCCGCATTCTCATGCGACATGGCCAGGCTGACCTTAGGTTCCACTACCTGGCCGGCGGTAACTTTTTTCTGGCCGGTGGCCCGGGCCAGTATTTTTTCCACCATTGTCATGCCCATGGCTCAACCTCCTTCCCGGCTGGGGCCGGATTTTCATATATACTGCTTAATTTCAAGCTCTATCTGGACACCCCTCTCAGTTCTAATCAACCCGACTTCCAGGCTGTTTTCGGCCGGCTCAGCTGAAATTTCTACTTATACTTGCACTCCAACTTTTCTTTAGGCAGATATTCTTCTTCCAGCTTCCGGTATTCCTTCAGCCCGACAAAGGTGGTGAACTCTTCAAAAGGAGTTATCCATCTGGTCTCTCCCGGGAGAATTCCGTCGGGCGAGTTCTTCAGAGCCGTGAAGAAATCCGTCAGCGCCTTGTGCATCACCATGATTGAGGCCACGGGAATTGACACCCGTCCCACTCCCATCCTGGCCAGCTCCGGAATGGGGATAAGCTCGGTCTTAACACCGGTGACGGCGTCCATCAGGTTGACCGACAGCGGGCCTTTGATTTCCTTCACCGCTCTTTCAACATCGGCCCGGCTTTTTATTCCATCAATGAAAGCCAGGTCGGCACCGGCTTCTAAATACAGGTTGCAGCGCCGGATGGCTTCGTCCAGCCCGGCCACGGCGAAGACGTCGGTCCTGGCATTGATGATGAAATCAGGGTCCAGCCGGTCACGGACTTTGGCACAAGCTTTGATTTTGCCAACCATCTCTTCCGCCGGGATGACTTCCTTGCCGGCCATATGGCCGCAGCGCTTGGGGAAAACCTGGTCTTCTATGTTCATCCCGGCTGCGCCCATGGTGATCACCCTTTCGGTAATCCAGGCGGCGTTGATGGCATTGCCACCACCGGTATCAACATCGGCCATGACCGGGATGTTGACGGCCTGGACGATATTCCAGGTTAAATCCAGGACATCTTTCATCTGAACCAGCCCGACATCCGGCTTGGCCAGAAGCGAACCGGCCAGTCCGAAACCGGAGACCTGGATGGCTTCGAAGCCGCACTTCTCGATTACTCTGGCACTCAGGGCATCGTGACAACCGGGAACCACCACCGCCCGGCGCTCCATGATGGCTTTTCTCAGGATTGTGGTCTTTTTCATCAAATTCTCCTTGGGTTGTATTAATTTAAGCAATAATTATAATAAGAAAATCTTAATTTTACCACTGAAAGGAAGGCTGATGTCAGAACAAGAGCCCTCCGGCTGGCCGCATAATTTTTACAGCCCGGAAGAACTGGCCGAATTTGAGGCCATCGGCCGGAATTTCAGTCCCGAGCAGTTGGCTGCTTACCAGAAAAAATGGGCTGAGTTGATAGCAGAAGTTAAGTCAAACCTGAAGCTACCGCCAGAAAGTCCCGTCGCCAGGAAGCTGGCTGAACGCTGGCGACAACTCCTCCAGGAAGGATTCGCCGGGCACGAGACCTTACTGACCAGAATCAGCCAGGCCTATCAACAGGGAGCGGTACCCCTGGAACATTCAGGGCTCGACCCAGAAATCCTGGCCTTCATCACAAAAGCGGAAGAAGCCGCCGCCAGTAAACAGGACTAAAGACAGGAGAAATAGATTGGCCGCCTCCAGCCAGCTAAGCGAATACCTTTTCGGCTGGTTTAGAAAAACCCCTGTCCCGGCCCGCCGGGCCTTGCTGGCTTCCTGCTTCGGCTGGATGCTTGATTCTTTCGACGTTATGCTCTATGCCCTGGTCCTGGCCCACCTGATGCGCGACCTGTCTATGTCCAAGCCCACCGCCGGCCTGCTGGGCTCGTTGACCCTACTAGCCTCGGCTTTCGGCGGAATGATTTTCGGGGTGGTGGCCGACCGGCTGGGCCGGACGGTGGCTCTGCGGGCCAGCATCCTTATATATTCTGTTTTCACCTTTATGTGCGGTCTATCCCAGAACGTTTTCCAGCTCGGACTTTTCCGGGTCTTTCTGGGGCTGGGCATGGGCGGCGAATGGGCCTCGGGGGCGGCCCTGGTTTCCGAATATTTTCCTTCCGAACACCGGGGCAAGGCCCTGGGGTTCATGCAGAGTTTCTGGGCTGTGGGCTATGCCCTGGCGGCCCTGGTGACGGCCGTCGTCCTTCCCCGGCTGGGCTGGAGGGCCGTCTTTTTCGTGGGCATCCTGCCGGCCCTGCTGGTTTTCTGGATAAGGTCGAAGGTGGAAGAGCCCGAACTCTGGAAAAAATCCCGGTCGGCTGTCGCTCCTCCTGCATCCGGAGGGGAGACCGACCCGCAGCCAATGGATTCCAGCCGTCAATCCCCGGAGGGTAAAGAAAAGTTAGTCCGGCCTAACAGTTCTCCCAAGAGACAGTCTGCCCTGATTTCGGAACAGCTGCTCCGGGTGACCCTGGCCGTCACCCTGATGAACGCCCTGACCATGTTCGCCTGGTGGGGCTTCAACCTCTGGCTCCCGGCCTACCTGTCCATGTCCCCCGATCAGGGCGGGATCGGGCTCGGCCCGGGAGCCATGTCGGGACTGATCATCTTCATGCAGGCCGGGATGTGGCTGGGGTATATCTCCTTCGGCTTCATCAGCGACCGGCTCGGCCGGAAGAGGTCCTATGTGGGCTTCCTCCTCATCGCCTCGGTCTTCATGCTCTTCTACTCCCAGGCGCGGCACCCGCTCCTGCTCCTCTTCCTGGGGCCTTTCGTCGCTTTCTTCGGCACGGGCTACTTCACGGGATTCGGGGCCCTGACTGCGGAGATCTATCCGACCTCGGTCCGGGCCACGGCCCAGGGCATCACCTACAACACCGGGCGCATCGTCAGCGCCGCGGCCCCCTTCGTCGTCGGCTCGCTGGCCCAGACAAGGGGATTCGGGTTCTCCTTCGTCGTTATCGCCGCGGCCTTCTTGACGGCGGCGCTTTTCTGGGCGGGCATTCCCGAGACGGCAGGCAGAACGCTGGATTAGGCCTGCGCCCGTCCGGACCTCGTCCCGCAAATATCCTGGGGTTGAAGCTGCCAGGCGCCGCCTACTTTTTTGAAGCGGGTCGTCTTCGTTTTGACGAATCCGCGGCCATCCCACGCGTATCGATCGAAACATAAATCAGGCGGGTCGATGATGATCCTGTCATAGGAATTTCTCTCGCCTCTCGTCCGTTTGGAGATCGCCGTGCCCGCCTGCGCGACGATGATCGGTCGTTTGACCGTGCTGTCGCGACTTTGGAGATCTCCCATGTAACCCCGGTGATAATGTCCGGCCAGCAGCAGATCGAGGCCGCAGGGCTCGAGCGCTTCCGCCGCCAGCCCTCCCCGTCCGACCGAGGCTGCGTAAGGATGATCCAGGGGAGGCAGGAAGGGGTGATGGCTGACAAGCACTTTGAAGAGATGTCTGCCGGCCGAGCACAATCGGTCGGCCAGCATTTGGATTTGAGCCTCCGAAATTCTGCCGTTCTTGAAATTTGCCGCCCGCGCCGTATTGGCCCCGAGAACGATCAGCTCGTCATCTTCAAAGACGGGGTTCAGGTCGGCTGTGATGTGGTGCCTGTACCTGTGCAGCGGCGTCAAGGTGCGCCGAATGACGTCGTAAAGGGGAATGTCGTGGTTTCCCGGCACCACCAGACAGGGCGCCGTGATCTTCCGGATGAATGCGCCTGCGGCTTCGAATTGCCTCTTCCGAGCCCGCTGAGTCAGATCGCCGCTGATGACGACAACGCTCGGATCGATCCCTTCGAGGTCCTCCAACAATCGGCCTGCGATCCGTTCGTCTTCCATCCCAAAATGAAGGTCCGAAATGTGAGCAATCATCCTCATGGCGTTGCGGTCTCCGGCGCATAAACGCGCAAGGCTTTGGGCCGGATGCGGTAATTGAGAGGGGTCTGGAGCGTCATGAGCTGGCCGTCTGCGCTCACTGTGATGTGCCTGCGGCGCGTTTGGACTTGAACCTCTTTGGAGAGTATGAAGGTAAAATCCTTTTCCCGCTTGATGCCGAGGAGACCCAGCAGCAGAATTCTTAAGAGA
>DMVN01000007.1 GCA_003476685.1 Acidobacteriota bacterium
GCAATTTTTTTCAGTTTTTCGTTGGCAATGATCCCCAGATCAACCCGGCGGTTTTGCTGCCGTCCTTCCGGTGTCTCGTTGCTGGCGATGGGCTGGTCAGGTCCGTAGCCCAATACCGTGAATCTGGAAGACTGGACATTCTGCTGGGCCAGATAAGCGGCCACGGCCCTGGCCCTTCTCTCGGACAGGGTCAGGTTATACTCGCGACTACCCGTGGAATCGGTGTGACCTTCTATGATGATGTTGGTATCAGGGTATTTATTAAGAATGGTGGCCAGTTTGGTCAGGTTCTCTCTGCTTTCCTGGCGCAGGTCATATTTATCAACATCAAACAGAAGGCCTGAGTCGAAGGTAATTTTAATGCCTTCACCGATGCGCTCCACCTTGGCGCCCTGCAGGTCGCGGCGCATTTCCTCGGCCTGCTTGTCCATCTGGCGGCCGATGTAAGCTCCAGCAGCTCCGCCCACCGCCGCGCCGACAATGGCTCCGAGCAGGGTGTTCCCGGCTATTTTGCCCACCACGCCGCCGACCACCGCCCCGCCCGCAGCTCCGATAGTTGCTCCTTTGGCGGTTTTGCTCCAGCTGGCACAGCTGGCGGCCATGATGACCAGGCTGAAAATAAGAAAGACAGGAATAATTCTTTTCATCTGATTCTCCTGTGTTTTAATTAGTTCCGTTCCCCTGAACGCTGCCTATATCATATATATTTTTGCCGTAATTTAGCAAGATTTTTAATTTTGGCCAGAACTCCTCTGGCCGCCGGGCTCTGGTTCTTAACTCGTCTGCCTGCTTCTGGCGGCCAATTTTCTCCAGGGCCAGTACTCCAAAGTAGCCAAACGGGCCTTCTGGGTATTGTTCTGTGTATTTAATAATTTCTTCCAGTTTTTTCCGGGAAAGTTGCCTCTGGCCCAGGTTTTCCTGGCAGAGGCTTTCAAGATAATCCTGAAGCCTCTGGTCGGGGTCGTAGGGCCGACCGGTGCCCAGGTGCTCAGGATATTCTCTGGAACGGGCGATTTCTTCAAGGGCTTTAGTCCAGTTTTTTTGTAGCATGTAGTCGAGAGCCAGATGCAGGTGGGTGCGAACAAAGAGACTGTGGACTTCACTGGCGCCTTCATAGGGCAGGACTCTCATGCTGTCCAGCAGGCTGGCTGCCTCCCGGTAGCGAGCGCTGGCCAGCAGCGCTTTGACTGTATCGGATTGAAGGTACACGTTATCAGGAAATTTTTCCAGGGCTTCCAGGGAATGACTCAGGGCCTGGTGTTTAAGTCCCTGGTCCAGTTCGTGCTTAATCAGGTGGTGCCAGGCGCGCCAGGCTTCCGGAGCCAGCTTCCAGGCCCTCTGCAGGTCGTGGTAGGCGGCCTCCCGGTTATCAGGATTCAAACAGGCCCGGGCGATAAAAACCGGATAATAATCGGCCTCATCCAGCTGGGCGAATAGCTGGCGGGCTTCGTCCAGCCGGTCTTTATGCCAGAACAGAAGAGCCAGGTAGTAGCGGAATTTCCAGCAATCCGGCTTCCTGGCAGCGGCCCATTCCAGGACCGGAATCGATTCTTCCCGGAAAGGAAAAACCAGCCAGGGAGAGGCTGAGGCCGATTTTTCCAGGACAGCCTGGCTTCCATCAGGGTTGAGGTTCTGCTGCAGATAGGCCAGCCAGGCCAGGACTTCTGGGTTTTCCGGGGAGAGAGACAGCAATTCCACCGACCGCTCCGGCTGTCCGGTTCTATGGTAAAACAAGGCCAGTTCCAGGTAAGTCTCGGCTGGGAATTCATTGCGGATTGATTTCCGGAAATTATCAAGGCGACTGCGGCCCGGCTGCAACAGGTAGAGTTCATACCGGGCCAGGTGGTTGAGAGGTTCAAGTTCTAAAAGCTCCCGCAAGGTGCGACTGGCTTCTTTTTTTCGTTGCTGGAGGCGAAGGGCTACAGCCAGCAGTTCGTAGGGCAGGGGATTTTCCCGGTCAAAATTGTGAGCCCGGCGGGCATATTCTTCGGCCTGGGAATAATCCCCCTCGGCCAGTGCTATTTCTGCCAGTTGAAGGTAAGCTGGCAGGGCCAGGGCCGGGGAGCGAGCCGCCCAGCCCAGGGTTTCTTTGGCTTCGGCCGGTTTATTTAATCTCCGGGCAATGAGACCGAAAACATAGTTACCTTCAGGATCATACATAGAGATTTCCAGGCTGCGTCGGGCATAATCCAGCGCCTTCTGGTATTCTCCCCGGCGCAGGTGGAGCTCGGCCAGGCGGGTCAGGGCCCGCAGATGGTCGGGCACCATGTCTATAACTTGACGATATTTATCCAGGGCAGCGCTGTAATCCCTTTCATTTTCCAGGGTCTGGGCGGCCAGATACAGGGATTCGGGTGTGTCTCCGGTCGGGCGGTGGAAGTTGAAGGGCCGCGAAAGTTCCCTGACCTGGAGAGGCTGATGGATTATTTTCTGGCCAAGGTAGATGGTCAGGTCGTCGGAATGAGGAATTCCGGCCAGGTTCAGGATAGCTTTCTCGGACGGTTTCAAAACCAGAGGCTGTGACCGGAGTTCCTTTGACCCTTGCTTTACCACCAGTTTCTCCTTGATGTTTTCCAGGGCGTAGATTCCCAGTTCCAGACCGTCATCTTTTGGCTTAAGGCTAAGTACCACTCCACCTGCAGCCCCGGCCATCGGGCCTATTCCACTGTAGGGGAACCAGAGTTCTTTCCAGGAATCGGAGGTGGCCGGAAAAGAGGCCCCGTGATCCGATTGATTCAGCAGCCGCCCGGATTGAGGTTCGGTATACTGACCGTCAGCATCGGTCAGCAGGTCAACCCAGATTTCCCCGGCCCGGCTGAGTTCCCAGATCCAGATTTTCTTTCCGGGTATGTCGGAATAAAGGGCCTGATGGCCGAAGCCAGAATCGGAGTTCTGGTAATAGCCGCCATAGAAATGTTCATAATGGCCGACCACAAAGTAACTCTTGGAGCCACCAAAATTATTATGGCGGTACCAGGACAGGTCCCTCCCCATAGAGTCAACGGGCCAGGGTTCCAGGGGAACGGAATAATCATGACCTATATGATACTTTCCCGGGAAAATATATTTCAGGTCAGGGCTGGCGGGGACGGCAGGACACATCCAGGCGTAATATGATTGACGATAGGGGCCGGGGTTGGTCCAGCGGGCTCTGGTTTCAAAATAAGCCCGGTCGGGATAGATGATTATGGCCACCTGCCAGCGGGTGCGCGAGGGCCAGTCGTAGTTGCCAACAGTGCAGACCAGACGACCGTCCGGTTTCTTTTCCACGAAATAATCAACTGGAGTGGCAGTCGATGGGGCATGGCCGATTATTCCGAAATTGAATTCTATGCCGCCCGAAGTCCAGGGACCACGCAGGCTGATTTCCCTGAATTTAAGCACCCGGTTGGTATAAAGAAAATTGCGGCCGGTAGTCAAATCTTTGGCCCCCCAGACCTTGCCTCCGACTTCTGGCAGGATGGCCACTTCTATGTATTTATTTTTAAGGCGGACTACCGTCCAGTCCTGGGGCCGGGATTCAGCCGAAAAGCCGTTGAAGACATAGTAGGGGTAAATCCTGGAGCCTGAACCCCAGAGTGAGGAGCGGGCAAAAACTGGAATCGGGTCGGGGTCGGAAAAGGGGTAGGTGGTGATAGTTTCCTGGTTGACAGCCACTGTCGCCTGATAATCTGAATCACAGGCAGAAAGGAGAAGGAGCAAACCAAATAATATGGTCAGCAGCGCTGGATTAACTTCCCGCCTCAACGTTTTTCTCATTTGGCGATCTCCATAAATTAGTTATTTATAAATTTGAACCTGATAGTCTGCCTCTTCTCTGGCACTGAGTATGATTTCACAAGTTCGTTAATGTTGGCAACAGATTAATAAGGAAGTCGTGGCCGAAACTTAATAAGGGTTATGGTCCAGCGCGGCTGGTTCAAATCAGTCGGCCTGCCTTTGGCTTTCAGAGCAAAAGCTAAACCTACTTCTTTTCAGTGATTTCCTGATAGATTATCTCAACCAGGGGCGGACGTCTGACCGGGGAGCCGGGCGGAGGGGTTGGCACTCCAAAGGCAGATTTAATTTCGTCGAGCGTCCGGCCTTGCTCTATCATCTGGCGTACCCGGGCTTCTTTTTCTTTCAAGCTGTCAAGCAGGCCGGCCACTTCCTGGCGCCCGACCGGTTCGGCGTGTCCCGACAGGAAGATTTCTATTTCCGGCCGGTAATCCAGCATGGCCTGCAGCGTTTTCAGGTAGCCAAAGAAGGTTCCGTTCTTGTGCTTGTGAATCAGGGGGTCGCGGCCATAAAACATCAGGTCGCCGGTAATAGCCACCTGGCTTACGGGAATAAAAATGATGGTATCGCCGCTGGTATGAGCCGGGCCGAAATTCTTGAGCTCCAGCCTGGTGCCTTCAAACTCCAGAACCAGGATGTCTTCATAAGTTTCAGATGGGAGAATGTCTTTGAGCTCGGGCGTCTGTTCCACAGCCGGCAGCATCTCTTCATAGGTTTTCCGGTGGGCCAGCAGCCTGACTTTCTGGCTCAGGCCACGAAGGCCGTTGACATGGTCGCCGTCGCTGTGGGTAAGAATGATCAGACCCAGCGGTTTGGCTGAAATTTTCTGGATTTCAGCCAGCATTTCCTGAAAAGAATCCGGGGTCATCTTGGCGTCAACCAGCAAGTTGCTTTTCTGGCCCGCTATAAAATAGCAGTTGGCGCCCGAGCCACCCCTTATCAGATAAATATTATCTCTGACCCTTTCTATGGTAAGGGGAGGGGGAGAGGTCTGTTGCTGGGCGAACAAGGTAGCTGCCAGAATTAGGCCGGCAATAAAAATGAGTGGCGCGAACAGACAGATATATTTTGTCCAGGTTGATAATTTTAGCTGATAAAAAATGGCATTTTTCATGAAACCCTCCTGGTTAGCGCTACCTAAATTTTATACCACGGGAGTGAGCTGATTCAAAATTATTTTAATATTTATGACGTCAGACAGAAGATACCGGTAGCTAAAGAATCGTTAAGACTCGCATGGATAGGGGAAAAGTATCTATTTTCTGGCGAGAACCTCGGCTGTCATCCGGCCGATGTGAGCCGGGTTATCGATGATGGTAACTCCGGCTTCGGCCAGTTGTCTGATTTTATCCCGGGCTGAGCCCTGGCCGCCCTCGATGATAGCTCCGGCATGTCCCAGCCGTTTTCCCGGCGGGGCCGTCAGGCCGGCCACATAGGCCAGGACTGGCTTAGGGTATTTTGATTCTTTAAGATAATCGGCGGCTTGTTCTTCGGCCCGGCCGCCAATCTCTCCGATTAAGACCACGGCTTCGGTCTGGGGGTCGGGCTTGAACATTTCCAGCAGCTCTACGAATTTCAACCCGATGACCGGGTCGCCACCTATGCCCGCGGCTGTCGATTGTCCTAGTCCCAGGGAGGTCAGCTGGTGCACCGCTTCGTAGGTCAGGGTCCCGGAGCGGGAGATTAGGCCCACCGGTCCCGGCCGGTGGATGGGGCCGGGCATTATTCCGACCTTGCTCTTACCGGGAGAAATTACACCCGGGGTATTCGGCCCGATTAAAGCGGCTCCATATTTTTTCAACCAGGCTTTGGCCCGGAGCATATCCAGGACCGGAATTCCTTCCGTTATACAGACAATTAGTTTTATTCCAGCCTCGGCTGCTTCCATGATGGCTTCAGCTCCAGCCAGGGGCGGAACGAAAATTACCGAGACTTCGGGGGCCTGGTCGCGAACAGCCGCTTCCACAGTGTTATAGACCGGTAGCCCCAAATGAACCTGTCCGCCCTTTCCGGGGGTAACTCCAGCCACCAGTCTGGTACCATATTCCAGCATTTTTTCCGAATGGAAGGTGGCTTCGCGGCCAGTAAATCCCTGGACCAGAACCCTCGACCTGTCATCAATCAAGATGCCCATGTTTTCTGTCCGCCCAGGGTCACCGCCAGTCGGGCCGCTTCTTCCAGGCTGGAAGCAAAGTGAAAGGGCAGCCCTGATTCCTCCAGGATTTTCCTGCCTTCGGCCACGTTGGTGCCTTCCAGCCTGACCACCACCGGCTGGCTCAGGGAAAATTTCCTGGCGGCTCTGACCACGCCTCTGGCCACCAGGTCGCAGCGAACTATCCCGCCAAAGATGTTGACAAGAGCGACTCTGACCTCGCTGTCCGATAGCAGAATTTCAAAAGCCTGGCTGACGGCTTCTTCGGTTACTCCTCCGCCTATGTCCAGGAAGTTGGCCGGGCTGCCGCCAAAGTACTGGATGATATCCATGGTAGCCATAGCCAGCCCGGCTCCGTTGACCAGGCAGCCTATCTGGCCATCCATTTTTAGATAATTAAGTTTGAAGTTCCGGGCCTTCCTTTCCAGTTCATTTTCCAGGTTTTCTTCCTCAAAAGAGGACAGCTCGGGGTGACGGACCAGGGCGCAGTCGTCAAATTCCATCCGGGCATCTACGGCCACCAGCCGGCCATCATGGGTCAGGGCCAGCGGGTTTATTTCCAGAAGTTTCAGGTCCATGTCTAAGAAGAAGCGGGTAAGCTGCTGCAGGTGTTTGATAAAATCTTTTATCAGGACTTCTTCCAGCTCCAGGAAGTAGGCCAGCTGGCGGAGCTGAAAAAGTTTCAGGCCCTCGTCGGGTGTAAAACCGATTTTCTTGATCAGTCCCGGGCTGGAACGCGCCAGCTCCTCAATTTCCAGCCCGCCTTGACGGCTGACGATGGCAGCTAGGCTGTCGCAGCCACGGTCCACGGCCAGGCCAAAATAATACTCTCTTTTCAAATCCAGGGCTTTTTCCACCAGGATTTTTCTGACGACCAGGCCCCGGGGACCACTCTGGGCAGTGACCAGCCTCCGGGCCAAAAGACTCCGGGCCAGGACTTCGGCTTCTTCCGCAGTCCTGGCTTTCAGGATTCCACCGGCTTTTCCCCGGCCACCTGATAAGACCTGGGCTTTTAAGATGACAGGCGAGGATAAATCCAGGGCCGCCTGCCGGGCTTCAGCCGGACTGGCAGCCAGCTGTCCTCCGGGCACAGTAACTGCCAGCTGTCTC
Organism: Acidobacteriota bacterium; assembly: GCA_003476685.1. Classification (GTDB taxonomy): domain Bacteria; phylum Acidobacteriota; class Aminicenantia; order Aminicenantales; family Saccharicenantaceae; genus Saccharicenans. Next base: position 7,040 of record DMVN01000007.1, read on the forward strand.
AACAATTCTTTGGCCTGGTATTCGTGAATTATCACTGACTAAGCCCGCTCAGCCTGAATAAAAAAGCGGAGCCCCTTCCGGCGGCTCCGCTCCTTTTCTTTCATTGGCCTTATTAGAATGATTATAAAATTATAGTGATTCTAAAATTGGCCCGTCAAATTTTACATTCAGCCACAGTCTTGCTCACGGAAGCTATAGTCTTCTGGAACTGGGCTTTTTCTTCCTCGGTTAGCTTGATTTCCAGGATTTTTTCCATGCCCCGGGCGCTGATCAGGCAGGGCACGCCTATGAACAGGCCATTGACTCCGTACTCGCCTTCACACAGGGCGGCGCAGGGCAGGACCCGGCGTTTATCTTTGAGGTAGGACTCAGCGATGACGATAGCACTCCAGGCCGGGCTGAAGAAAGCCGAGCCCTTGCCGAACAGCTTGACAATCTCGGTACCGGCTTCTCTGGTTCTGGTCACCAGGCGTTCTATCTGCTCGGGCGTGGCGATTTCAGTTAACGGCACGCCACCGATAGTGGTCAGGCGGGGCAGGGGAACCATGTCCGGCCCATGTCCGCCAAGAACGGTTCCAGCCACGTCAGCCACTGAAACCCCCAGTTCCATGGCAATAAAGGCTCTCCAGCGGGCGGTGTCCAGGGTGCCCGCCATTCCGATCACCTGGTTCTTTGGAAAACCGGTAACCTTATGGAAGACATAGACCATGGCGTCGAGGGGGTTGGTGACGATGATGCAGAAAGCGTTGGGAGCGTACTGCTTGACGCCGTTGGCTACGGCCGTGATGATTTTGATGTTGACGTTAAGCAGGTCTTCTCTGGTCATGCCGGCTTCTCTGGGTTTGCCAGCTGTGACGATAACCACATCGGCTCCTTCGATGTCCTTGTAATCGGAAGTGGCAGTGATGTTAGCATCGTAATTGCCGTGGGGAGCCATTTCCATCAGGTCCAGGGCTTTGCCCTTGCAGACGTTAACATACTCGGGAACATCCAGGATGACAATGTCTCCAAGTTCTTTCTGGGCAGCCAGCATGGCCAGAATCTGACCTATCTGACCACCGCCAATCAGAGCTATTTTTTTACGCATCTTCGAACTCCTTAAATTTGTTTTTTCGCGCTCTATTTTTCAGTCAACAACCAAAATATTCAGGTTTCTCTGAATTTTAACCTTTAACATATCCCTGCCAGGTTTCTTCGAGCTTGGGGTTGTTCAGCCAGTCGATCAGGTAATCGGTGAAGGCTTTGCCGGTAGCGCCGGTCGGCCGACCGGTAATGACCAGCTTCTTCTCGTACTGACCGCAGATGTCCAGGGCCATTTCCAGTTTTTTCGCTTTATCCACATAACCTATGTGGTTAATGAGCATAGCCGCCGCTCTGATCATGCTGGCCGGGTCGGCATACTGGGCTCGACCTTCCTGGACCATTCTGGGGGCTGAGCCGTGGATGGCTTCAAACATGGCATACTGTTTGCCGATGTTGGCAGCCCCGGCAGTACCCACGCCACCCTGGAATTCGGCAGCTTCATCGGTCAGGATGTCGCCGTAAAGGTTAGGCAGAACCAGAACCTGGAATTCCCGGCGCCGCTTTTCATCCACCAGCTTGGCGGTCATGATGTCAATGTACCAGTCATCAACCTGTATCTCTGGGTATTCTTTGGCAATTTTATAAAAAGTTTCCAGGAAAAGCCCGTCGGTTGTTTTGACCACGTTGGCTTTGGTCACACAGGTGACTTTAGTCCGGCCGTTTCTCTTAGCGTAATCAAAAGCCATCCGGATTATTCTATCAGAACCAGGAGCGGTGATTAGCTTAAAATCAATGGCGATATCCTCTCCCAGTTGAATTCCATAAGGACCAAGGGCATAGAGGTCTTCAGTATTCTCTCTGAAGAATACCCAGTCAATTCCCTGTTTGGGAACCCGGACTGGCCTGACATTGGCGAACAGGTCAAGCTCCTTTCTCATGGCCACGTTGCAGCTTTCAATGTTGGGCCAGGGGTCGCCCTTTCTGGGAGTGGTTGTGGGTCCTTTCAGGGTTACATGGTATTTTTTTATCTCTTCCAGCACATCATCGGGGATGGCTTTATGATGAGCAGCGCGGTTTTCGATGGTCAGCCCTTCAATAGTGTTAATGTAGACCTTGCCGCTCTTGATGTCTTCCTCCAGCATAAAGCGTAAGACTCTTTCCGCTTCAGCCGCTATGTATGGACCAATTCCATCACCTGGCAGGATTCCGATCTTGATCGGTGTGAGTTTGGAATAATCAACCCAATCTGGAGCCTGCTTTAATTTCTCAACTCTTCGAATCTGGTCTTCCAGCAGTCGGCCAAAATGTTCTTTGGCTTTTTCGATAGCAGTCTTGTCTATCATTTTACCTCCTGATTTTATTTGATGAGAAAATTTAAGATTTAATTTTATTATTTTATTTAGTTAAAATCAATAAGTTTTTTCAGCCAAAAAACCCGGTCGCCTGGCGATTAAGTTCTGTCCGGTAATCTGGATGTTTTTGTTTTATATTTGTGAAGCAGGGTAGCCAGGGTCTCCGTCGGCTGAGCTCTGACCCGCCATCTTTTGATCTTCCTCTGCTATGCATTCTGGCCATGGTAGTGTTTTAGGTCTGATCTATCATCAGACAAACAGGGAAACACACTTTTTGACAAAAAAGTCAATAATTCATAAGATATAAGCCTGTATTGTTCGCTTTATTTTAAATAAAAAGGAGTTGACCCGATGCTGGAAGGCTATTATCAAAAAGCCCAGGAAAGAGAAAAACAGGGCATCCCGCCACTGCCTCTGAATCCCCAGGAAACAGAGGAACTGTCTCAGCTTCTGGAAAACCCACCGGCAGACAAAGAGCAGGAGCTGCTGTATCTGCTGGAGCAGAGGATTTCGCCCGGAGTTGACCCGGCCGCCAGAATAAAAGCCAGCTGGCTGACGGAGATCGCCCTGGGTAAGAGGACATCCCCCCTGGTCAACCCCGAAAAAGCAGTCTTTCTGCTGGGAACAATGATTGGCGGATACAATGTAGAGCCACTGGTGGCCATGCTGGAAAATAAAAAGCTAGCTGCAGCCGCCGCCGAAGCCCTGAAGAAAATTATTCTGGTTTATGGTGCCTATGACAAAGTGGTGGCCCTATCCAAAACTAATAGCTATGCCAGGGAGGTGCTGGAATCCTGGGCTAAAGGGGAATGGTTTTTAACCCGGCCCGAACTGCCTGAGGAAATAGTTCTAAAAGTTTTCAAGGTTGATGGCGAGATAAACACAGATGATTTCTCACCGGCCAAGTACGCCTGGAGTCGTCCTGATATTCCTCTGCACGCCCTGAGCATGGGGGAGACCAGGTTTCCCGGCGGACTGGAAATAATCAGAAAATTCCGAGAAGAGGGTTATAAGGTGGCTTTTGTTGGGGATGTGGTCGGCACCGGTTCTTCCAGGAAGTCAGCCTGCAACTCACTGATGTGGCATATAGGTGAAGATATCCCGTATGTACCCAACAAAAGGCGGGGAGGAGTGGTCATCGGCAGTCTCATCGCCCCCATTTTCTTCAATACCACCCAAGATTCCGGCGGATTGCCCATCCAGGCTGATGTTAGCCGCTTAAAAACGGGAGAGTTGATAAAAATAAGAACACAGGAAGGTTTAATCCTTAGCCAGAGCGGAGAAGTGCTGGCTAAATTTGACTGGAAGCCGGTAACCATCAAGGATGAATTCCGGGCCGGCGGCCGCCTTAACCTGATTATCGGCCGTCAGCTGACCGCCCGGGCCAGAAAAGAGCTGGGCTGGCCTGAAGCCGACTTTTTCCTCCAGGTGCAAAATCCTGAACCAAAGCCGGGTCAGGGTTATACTCTGGCTCAGAAAATCGTAGGTCGTGCCTGCGGTCTGGCCGGGGTGTTGCCGGGCACGGCTTGCGAACCCCGGATGACCACGGTCGGCTCTCAGGATACCACCGGGCCCATGACGGCCGATGAACTGACGGAGCTGGCCTGCCTGGAATTCCAGACTGAACTGTTCATGCAGTCTTTCTGTCATACGGCAGCTTACCCCAAGCCCACCGATGTCCGGATGCACCGCAACCTGTCGGCGTTTGTGGTTGAAAGGAAGGGCGTCGCCCTGAAACCGGGAGATGGAGTCATTCATTCCTGGCTCAACCGGCTGATTCTCCCCGATACCGTGGGCACCGGCGGTGATTCTCATACCCGTTTCCCGATCGGCCTGAGTTTTCCAGCCGGCTCCGGTCTGGTGGCTTTTGCCGGGGCCCTGGGCTTCATGCCGCTGGATATGCCGGAATCAGTTCTGGTCAGGTTTTCCGGCCAGTTAAACCCCGGGATAACCCTGAGGGATGTGGTTAACGCCATTCCCTATTTTGCCATCAAGCAGGGTCTGCTGACTGTGGCCAAAAAGGGCAAGAAGAACGTCTTCAACGGCCGGATTCTGGAAATGGAAGGTCTGGAAGAACTGACGGTGGAGCAGGCTTATGAGCTAACCGACGCTTCAGCCGAGCGGTCGGCAGCCGCGGCCGTTATTGCTCTGAAAGAAGAAAAGGTAGTGGAGTATTTGAAGAGCAACATAGCCTTGATGAAAAAGATGATTGAGGAAGGTTATCAGTATGCTGGCACTTTAGAAAAGAGAATCAAAGCCTGCCAGGACTGGCTGAAAAACCCGGTTCTGCTGAAGAGAGATGACAAGGCCGAGTACGCCGCCGTCCTGGAAATTGACCTTTCTGAGATAAAGGAGCCTATCCTGGCCTGTCCCAACGACCCGGATGATGTCAAATTGTTGAGTGAGGTGGCCGGAGATAAAATTGACGAAGTCTTCATAGGCTCCTGCATGACCAACATTGGCCATTTCCGGGCCGCGGCCAAAATCTTTGAAAAAGCCTGCTATCCCTCAACCCGCATCTGGCTGACTCCGCCCACCAAGATGGATTATTCGCAGTTGATGAAAGAAGGTTTGTTTGCCGCTTTTTCCCAGGTGGGAGCCAGAGTTGAGATCCCCGGCTGTTCGCTGTGCATGGGCAATCAGGCCCGGGTCAGGCCCGGGGCCACGGTTATTTCCACCTCCACCCGGAATTTTGATGACCGCATGGGCGATAAGGCCCGGGTGTATCTGGGTTCAGCCGAACTGGCCGCTATAGCTGCAGTTGAAGGCCAGCTGCCCACGGTTGAGAAATACTTTTCACTGATGAAGGAAAAAATCTTGCCATATACCGACCAGATTTATCGCTACCTGGAATTTCACCAAATGGCTGATTTCAGCCTGAGCTATGTCTGAGAAAGGATGCAGGACAATGATCAGACTTGACAGAAAAAAAGCCCTGGTAACCGGCGGCTCCAGGGGTATAGGCCGGGCCACGGCCGTTCTCCTGGCGGCAGCCGGGGCAGATGTGGCTATCCACTACCAGCGGAATGAGCAAGCGGCTCGGGAAGCAAAAAGGTTGGTGGAAGAACAGGGCCGGGAAGGCCTTCTCTGCCGGGCCGAAATCTCCAGCCGGGAAGAAGTGGAGAGGATGGTCAATCAGGTCGGGGAACACTGGGGCCGGATTGATATCCTGGTCAACAACGCCGGCATCTGGACTTACGGGGAAATGGGAAACATGCCGGAAGAGGTCTGGCGGGAGACCATGGCCGTCAATCTGGACGGGGTTTTTTTCACTACCAATGCCGTGGTGCCCTGGATGAAAAAGAACGGACAGGGCTGGATAGTAAACGTAGCTTCTACCGCCGCGGTCAGGGGAGAGGCCTTCCATTCTCACTATGCCGCCAGCAAGGGAGCCCTGCTAGCCCTGACCAAGTCGTTGGCCGTGGAACTGGCTCCCGCTAACATCAGGGTCAACTGCGTGGCTCCAGGCTGGGTGGACACGGACATGTGCACCGAAGTCTTTGCCGACCCCGAATTCAGGGAAAAAGTCAGGCAATCCATTCCCCTAAAAAGAATCCCTCCACCTGAGGATATTGCTGGCCCAATTTTATTCCTGGTGTCTGACCTGGCTGTGCATATAACAGGGGAAATTTTGAACGTCAACGGCGGCTCGGTCCTCTGCGGCGGATAAAATTTGTTTGCTTAAATTCAATTTTTTTGGTATTTTTTAGACAAATTTATAAGGAGGGTAAAAATGGAGGAGGTAGAGGTCGGCCGCATAACTCATTATTTTTCAAAGATTCAGGTGGGAGTGGCCAAGATTTCGGGCCGGGGCCTGAGGATTGGTGATGTTGTCCATATCAAGGGACACAGCACCGACTTTTTTCAGAAGATTGAGTCCATGCAGATTGAGCATAAGCCGGTGGAAGAGGCCAGGGCCGGGGAGGAAGTGGCCTTCAAGGTGGACCTGCCGGTGAGAGAGCATGACGTTATCTTCAAGGTGATAGAGTAAAAACTGGCAAATTTTCGATAAAAGGTTGACAGAAAAAGGCAGGATGTGTTAAAGAGAAAGATTAGAAATGGCTAAGAAATTTATATCCATCGTCATCGTCCCCAACTGGAAAACAAATTTCCGCACGGTCAATATGTCCCAGAAGGCGGTCCGGCTGTTGCTAGGAGCCGGAGTATCGTTTCTGATCCTTTTTGTTTTCTTTCTCCTGGATTATTTTTCTATGACCACGACCAAGGCCCGCTATCGGGAGTTATTGCAGGAGACAGCCCAGCAGAAAGAAACCATTGCCACTTATGAAAGCACTATTGCCCAGATGAAAGAAACTATACGCAACTTTGAGGATTATGCCCGGAAGATAAACGTCCTGGCCGGACTGCAATCGCCGGAAACCTTAAAAGGAGAGCCGGGCCTGGGGGGTGGCGAAAGAGCTGATTTGGCCCGGGCTCCCCAGACCAGGAATATCGAGCCGGGCGCTCTCCAGGCCATAAAACAGAGAGCCGAGGCCGTGGAGAAAAACCTGAATTACATGCTGCACTTCTTCGAGAGCCAGACCGCGGTGCTGGCTACTACCCCCACCATCTGGCCGACTGTGGGCTGGGTCTCTTCATCCTTTGGACCGAGGATAGATCCCTTTACCGGCCGGAACGCTTTTCATGCCGGGCTGGACATTGCCACCAACCTGAATAATCCGGTGGTAGCCACGGCTGACGGGGTGGTAGTTCAGGTTGGTTTTGACAAGTATAAGGGCAACTTCGTTTCCATCAGCCACGGTAGCGGTTTTTCTACTGAGTACTGGCACCTAAACAAAGCGGCGGTCAAATCGGGGCAGAAGGTGAGTAGGGGACAGGTTATTGGTTATGTGGGTCGGACCGGGAAAGCCCTGGGGCCCCATCTCCATTATGAAGTTCACCTGAACGGAAAGCCAATTAACCCCATTAATTACATCATAGAAGAATAGTCTTTTTCTGCGAATCTAAGGCAAAAAAACTGAAAAGCTTGCGGCTATTTTTTCGGGAACTCTGAGCCGAGGGCAGTCCCGACTTTAACTTTCCCTCCCAGAGAGAAGGCATAAGCGGACATTTCTTTTTTGCCTTCCGGTTTCACTTTCTCTATCAAGTAAAAACTTCTCCGGCCGCAGCAGACATAGATTCCGGATTTATCAATCTGGACGATTTCTCCCGGCCGGGCCTCAGGCATCACTCCCTGGGTGACCTGGCCGTTGGTGATTTCCAGGCGCTGGCCCTGGAAGTAAGTGAAAGCCCCGGGCCAGCCGACAAAAGCCCGCACCTTGCGGTCGATAACCTCGGCCGGCTCCTGCCAGTCTATCTTTCCCTGGTCCTTGGTCAGCTTGGGGGCATAAGTTGCCTGGGAATGGTCCTGCTCCCGTAGTTCCAGCCGGCTGATATTCTCCAGAGTCTGGAGCAGCAACCGGGCCCCGATATGGGCCAGCCTGGTTTCCAGTTCGGGGGCCTTCTCTCGGGGTAATATTTCCACCATTTCCTGGGTCAGGATCGGGCCCTCATCCATTTTTTCGTTCAACTGGAAGATCGTAACGCCGGTGAACCTATCACCGTTAAGAATCGCCCACTGGACTGGGGCCGCACCCCGGTATTTTGGCAGCAGGGAGAAGTGAATGTTGAGCGATTTCCAGGGCGGGAGATAAATGATTGAAGCCGGAATAATCTGGCCATAAGCCACCACTACGTTGACATCCGGGCTGGTTTCTCTTATTAGTTCCAGGGCCTTTTCGTCTTTGCGGATTTTTTCTGGCTGCAGGTATGGCAACCCGTGATTCTCGGCATAAACCTTGACTGCGGATGGGGTTAATTTCTGGCCCCGGCCGGCTGGCCGGTCGGGCTGGGTGATAACCAGCTGGACCTGGTGCCCGGCTGATAGCAGTGCGTTCAGGGCCGGCAGGGCCGTAGCCGGACTGCCGAAGAAGACTATCCTCATCAGCTCTTTCCTCTGGCCAGCTCCCTTTTCAAGCGGCTCCTGACCAGGCGTCTCTTCAGTGGTGACAGCCGGTCAACAAACAGCTTGCCCTCCAGGTGGTCGATTTCATGGCAGAAAACCCTGGCCAGCAGGTCGGTAGCCTCCAGCCTGATTTCCTGGCCGTCGAGGTTGTAGCCCTTCAGCAGAAGGCGCGAGGGGCGCAGCACTTTTTCGTATACTCCGGGGACGGACAGGCAGCCCTCCTCTCCCATCTGTTCGCCTTCAGCTTCAACGATTTCGGGGTTGACCATTACTATCAGCTCGTCCTTGTTCTCCCCCACAGACAGGTCGACGGTTATTAACCTGAGGCTGACGTTGACCTGGGGAGCGGCCAGGCCGATGCCCGGGGCCTGGTGCATGGTTTCCACCATGTTTCTAGCCAGTTCCACGATTTCCTGATTGATGTTTTCTACCGGGCGGGCTCTGGTGGCCAGAGTCGGATGTCCGATGGTTATTATTTCCAGAACTGCCATAAACTTATTTTAGTCCAGGCCGGGTCTTTAGACAACCTCTGGCCTAAACAAACCGCTTAAATCACGGCCGAAGGCGGCGGCGGTTCGTCCGGAGCACCGGCATTTTTCAGGGGAACGGCTATCAGGTAGAAGCCTATCAGTGCCAGGACCGCCAGGCCACCCAGGTAAGTCGGGTTTTTGAAGATAACGGGGATATCCCGTCCGACGATATTCTGCAGGAAGAAAAATTTCCAGGTGGCCCGGACCAGACCGGTCAGGGCTTCTCCAGCAATCAGGCCGGCGGCCAGCAGGATACCAACGTTTTCCACCCTGGCTTTTTGAGCCGGGTTGAGCTGGCGCCTGGCTACCATCCGGTCAAGAATTCCCTTTATCATGCCGCCCATGAAAATGGCGAAAGTAGTTTCCAGCGGCAGGTACATGCCCACGGCGACCAGCATGGGGGAACGCACCTGGACCAGGATCAGGGCGAAGCCCATCAACATGCCGACGATGACCAGGGGCCAGGCCATCTCCCCGCCGACGATTCCCTGAGAAATAGCGGCCATCAGCCCAGCCTGGGGGGCCGGCAGGTCTTTGCTGCCGAAGGTAAAAGCTCCATGCAGAATCATCAACGGGAAGTAGAGCAGGAGTGAAGCCAGCAGCACCCCGAAGATATCGCCCACCTGCATCTTCCAGGGAGTGCCGCCAAGTATATGACCGACCTTGAGGTCCTGGAGCATCTCGCCGGCCACAGCAGAAGATACGCAGACGACTGAAGCCACCCCCAGGACAGCCACCACCCCGCTGGTGCCCCTGGCCCCGATCAGCACCATCAGCAGTCCGGCGATAATCAGAGTCGATAAGGTCAGTCCGGAAATGGGATTGTTGGAAGAACCTATGGTTCCAACCAGGTTGCCGGAAACCGCGGCGAAGAAAAATCCGGCCAGAGCCATAACCACAGCCGCCAGTATGGCCGGGGGATAACTGCCGGAGAAAATCCGGTAAACGAAAACCATAAGGATGACGGTCAAGGCCATCAGGAAAAGAACCAGTCGGCTGTCCAGGTCTTTCTCAATCCGGGAAGTGACCTCGGTTTTTTCAGCTGCTTTTTTAACGTCGCTGATTGACCGCTTGATTCCGGCGCCCAGGTTCTTCCTCATCCGGAACAGGGTGTAGCCGGCGCCGACCAGCATGCCGCCCACGGCAATCGGCCTGATGATGAATT
>DMVN01000043.1 GCA_003476685.1 Acidobacteriota bacterium
CCAGACCCGGCAGGTGAGCTCTCCGTTCTCCTGCAGTTTCACAAAGCGCTCTATCTGGTCCGGTGGAGAGATGTCGTGAATTTCGACAATCCCAGCTTCTCTCAGGGCTTTGAGCGCGGCCCGGTTTTCATTCAAAAGGCGAGTTTCGGATTTTGGCTTTCTGGCCTGGGTTAAGGCTTGAAAAGCCGGTGTCCCGCGAAAAACTATTCCGGTCGGCTGACCTTTGGCATCAAGCTCCAGTCCTTTGAGCAATTTTCTGTCCAGCCCGGCTGCTTTGAGGGCCGCAGTGTTGGCCAGCCACTCCTGATAGTCATAACGGCATACAAATACCGGGTTCTCAGGAGTCAGGTCGTCTATCATCCGGCGGTGAGGCCGCCAGGGTTCTTTCTTTTTTGGCGATGTGGTCGGACCGGCTTCCCCCGGGGCCCATTGCTCGTAAGCACCCCAGAGGCCTCCGGTAATCCATTCTCCTCTTTCCAGCAGTTTGACTACCCGGTCAATCTCTTTTCTTAGGCCCTGTTCATCGGAGACTTTCATCAAGTTAGCATCGTTGATTAAAGCCCCGGCCTGGTTAAAGTGGACATGAGCGTCTATTATTCCTGGGGTGACGAAAGCTTGCTTAAGGTCTATCACTCTGGTATTCGGCCCCCGGTATTTAAGAGCCTGCTGGTCTTTCTGACAAACATCAATTATCTTGTTGCCTTTGATTACGAGAGCCGAGGCTTGCGGTAAGTCGGACTCCATGGTGAAGATATCTCCGTTGAGTAAAATAAGGTCAGCTACCTCTCGTTTTCTGGAACAGGCCAGACTGAAGGTTAAAAAAACAATTATCAGGATAAGAGTCCCAGCCTTTAAGATTTTTGAAAATTTTCTGGCTCTTCTCATTTTTTCTCCAATCATAAAGTTATCCGGTTTCATCCTTAGCTTTTAAGGATAATGACAACAGAATATTTTATTATAGATTTTCCCTTTTGTTTCAATTAAAAGAATAATTTCGGAGTAAACGAAAAAAACTTAAGCTGTCAGAAGGGATTTTCTGTCGGATAGGGAAGGCTGGCCGGCTGATTGTAATAGATTTCTCTTAGCCCAAGCATTCTCAGCAGAGAGTACAGGGTTTTGCCGGCGTGCTTGAAACCAACAGCCGTGTGATGAGGAAATCTCTTTTCAATCAGCACATGCCGGTAGAAACGGCCCATTTCCCTGATGCCAAAAACCCCGATGCTGCCGAAGGATTGAGGTTCAACGTCCAGAACTTCACCCTGAGCCAGGTAAGAACGAAGCTCAGTTTCGGCCGTTCCCTGAAGCCGGAAAATGGTTATTTCTCCAGGTTTTATTCTACCTTCAAGAGTGCCCCGGGTTATATCGGGTTCTTTCCCCGGCTCCATCAGCCGGTGCATGATTAACTGATATTTAATAGCTGGGTTGAGCAGACAACAGGAAGCAGTGTTGCCGCAGTGAAAACCCATAAACAGGTCAGTTGGCTTATAATCACCAATCTTGTGGCGATTTTTTTCATACATATCAGCCGGGACGGTGTTGTTGATATCGAGCAGGGTGGCTGGAAGCTCGGTGGCGCAGGTTAAAAGATATTCGCTCAGGGCTCCATAGATATCAACCTCGCAGGCCACCGGAATGCCCCAGGAGGCCAGCCGTGAATTCACGTAGCAGGGGACAAAGCCGAAATAGGCTTCAAAAGCCGGCCAGCATTTATTGGCAAAAACTCCGTACTTTGAAGCTCCCAGATTTTTCCTCATGAAATTGAGCAGAGCCACTTCATACTGAGCCAGCTTTTCTAAGAGTTCCGGGTAGGTGTTACCAGTCCCGAGTTCCTTAGCCATATCAGCAGCCACCGCCTTGACTTCGGGTAAGCCAGCCGCTTTCTGGAAAATGTCATAAAGGTCAAGCTCTGAATTTTCCATTACTTCCACTCCCAGGTCAAACAGCGGTTTGATAGGTGCGTTACAGGCGTAAAAATCCTGGGGACGCGGTCCGAAGCCAAATATCTTAAGACCCTTAAGTCCCAGCCAGGTTCGGGCCACCGGCAGAAAATCTTCAATCATCCTGGCCACTTCAGCGGCCGTTCCTACAGGGTAGTCGGGAATATGGATTTTAAGCTGGCGCAAACCAGCGTTATAGGAGGTGTTAAGCAATCCACAGTAGGCATCACCCCGGCCGTCATAGAGGTCGGCACTCGTTTCTTCAGCCGCAGCTGCCACCATAATTGGGCCCTGGAACCTCTGGGCTAAAATTGTGGTTGGTCCTTCCGGACCGAAGTTCCCCAGATAAATGACCAGGGCATTAACTTTTTGTTCTTCAATTTCCTTAAGCGCCTTAAGCACATCGTTTTCGTTCTCAATAATGGTCTGAAGCTCAACAACGGGAAGGTTAAGCTTCTGGCATTCAGCCGCTACCACCTGCCTTCTTCTTCTGGAAAGTTCCAGAGGGAAGCAATCGCGGCTTACAGCTATTAATCCGATTTTAACCCTGGGAAGATTTTTAAGTTCGGTCATTTCATCTCTCCTTTCTCTGTCCGTAATAGGCTTTAGGCCCGTGTTTTCTTTCAAAGTGCTTTTTTATCAAGTATTCTTTTAAGCTCTTGGCTTCAGGGTTAATCAACCTGGTCAGCAGGGCCATCTTGGCAATTTTTTCCAGGGCCAGGAGATTATCAACTGCTTCCCGAGCTGATTTCCCCCAGGCGAAAGGACCGTGCCCGGTGACCAGACAGGCCGGGTAATGAAGTGGGTCAAGGTGCTGGAACCTTTCGACGATTACTTTTCCGGTGTTCAGTTCGTAATCATCCAGGACTTCACTTTCTTTTAATCCTCTGGTGGCGGGGATGTGGCCGGGGAACAAGTCAGCCTGGGTGGTGCCATAACAGGGGATTTCTTCTCCTGCCTGAGCAAAAGCCGTGGCATAATCGCTGTGGGCATGGGCTAGGCCGCAGATGGTGGGAAAAGAAGTATAAATATAAAGATGAGTCGGGGTGTCGGATGAAGGCTGAAGCCGCCCCTCAACCTGGCGGCCGTTCAGGTCAAGCACCACCATGTCGGCTGCGGTCATCTGGTCGTAGGCCACGCCGCTGGGCTTTATGGCCATCACTCCTTTCTCCCGGTCAACCTCGCTGACATTGCCAAAAGTCAGGATGACCAGGCCATATTCCACCAGCTTTAAGTTGGCTTCATAGACCCTTTTCTTCAATTCTTCGTACATGGCTTTTCCTTTATAATTTATATTGACCAGACCAGACAGGGGTTAGCGGCTGATTCCCTCCGGTCCGGCCTTTCCGGTTTCTTTGGAGGCTTCCGCCAGAGGGTTGTAACCAGCAATAAGTTTTATTTCTACCCACCGTTTTCCCACCCATTTTTTACTGCCTGTTCTGACCAGACTAAAGTTTTCCCTCTCCTTGAGTAATATATGAATAATTTTTCATATAATCCTGCCATCTTCCTTACCGTTTTTTTTTCTGCTGACCTGGCTCAGCTGTCGGGCTTTTTCCAGCTGACGGTCGCGGAGGTCAAGAAGCTTCTTCATCAGATGATACAGGTTACCGCTCCAGTTACGGGTGCCGAAGGCATCATGAAGTTCCCGGTATAAGGGATAAAGTTCCTGATAGACCATGTGATGTTCAGGTCGGGGCCTGTAGGAGATGGGTTTTACTCCACACATGGCTGCCTGAGCCTCTTCAAACCGGTCATAGCCGCCGGCGGCCTTTCCGGCCACCACCGCCCCGGCCATGGCTGCTCCCAGAGCGCAGGTCTGGGAGGACCGGGCCACCTTCATCTCCAGACCGAAAACATCCGCGTAAATCTGCATCACCAGGGGATTTTTCTCAGCAATTCCGCCGCAATTTATAACTTCATTTATCTCAATTCCATATTCCTGGAAGCGCTTGATGATGGTCAGGGCTCCGAAGGCTGTGCCTTCAATCAAAGCCAGATAGATTTCCTCCGGCTTGGTGTGAAGGGTAAGCCCTATAAGCAGTCCGGTCAGTCTCTGATCCACCAGGATGGTGCGGTTACCGTTGTTCCAGTCGAGAGCCAGCAGTCCGGATTCTCCGGGTAGCAGAGCGGCGGCTTTTCGAGTCAGCTCTTCATGACTGCCTTTTTTCGCTCCGCCGGGCTGGATATAATTCACGAACCAGTTGAAAATATCACCCACCGCCGATTGCCCGGCTTCCAAACCGAAATACCCCGGCAGAACCGAGCCGTCAACGATGCCGCACAGGCCGGGAATGTCTGGAAGCGGCCGGTCGTTGGGCCAGACGCAGATGTCGCAGGTGCTGGTGCCGATGATCTTAACAAACTTTCCTGGGGCCACTCCAGCCCCAACTGCTCCTAAATGAGCGTCAAAAGCGCCTACAGCCACCGGGATACCAGGCTTGAGCCCGAGCATTTTTGCCCAGGAACCGGTCAGGTAGCCAGCCACCTGGTCGGAAGTATAGGTCTTATCGTAAAGCCTGTCTCTCAGCTCTCCGAGCTTTGGGTCCAGACGGCTCAGAAAGTCTTTAGCTGGAAGGCCTCCCCAGGCCTCATTAAACATGGCTTTGTGTCCAGCCGCGCAGCGGCTCCTTTTCAATTTAGCAGGAGCCAGGGTGCCGGTAATCAGCCCCGGGATAAAATCGACACATTCCACCCAGGTGTAAGCCGCCCCAAACACTTTTGGGTCCACCCTGAGGCAATGGAGAATCTTGCTGAAAAACCATTCGGAGGAATAAACCCCGCCGCACTTGGCTAAATACTCCGGGTGCTCTTTCGCTGCCAGCTCGGTGATTTCCTGGGCCTCGGCAAAGGCGGTATGGTCTTTCCACAGCCAGGCCTGGGCATTCAGGTTCTTTTTGAATTCATCGTGGAAAGCCAGTGGTAACCCGTTCCTGTCGACGGGCAGGGGAGTTGAACCGGTGGTATCCACTCCGATGCCCACCACCTGCTCCGGGGAAAAGCCTTTCTTGACTTTCCCGGCCCGGCTCAACACCTGGCGGACCACTTTGACCATGGCTTCCAGGTAATCGGCCGGGTTCTGCCGGGCCAGGTTGGGGTCCTTGGGGTCAAGCAGGATGCCCGCCTCGCCCGACGGGTAATTGACCACGGCCGTGCCGACTTCTTCCCCGCTGCTGGTGTCCACCAGCAGGGCCCTGACCGAATTGGTCCCGAAATCGAGTCCCAGGCTGTAGGCTTTCAACTTCCGCTTCATCTTGCTTCCTCCATTGTTTTTATTTTAATGCAGACGGCTGCTTTTTAGAAAGTGGAATTTTGGCCGGGACGGGAACGGCCTTTTTCTGGTGTTTTCCGAACTGAAAGAAAGTTCTTGACATCGCTTTTTCTTTCATTATATAAAAATTATGCGTTAACGTTAACATTTTATCAATTATTATTTTTTTCACAAAGTGTTAACGTTAACGCTAATAGATGGCCATGAGAAGCAGGTCGATGAGTAACCGCGGCCGGAGAGGAATCGGTGCCCGCCAATCAGCTTCAGAAATCCGTTCGGGCGGTGTCGAAGGGATTTCAGGGGCCCTAGCTTCCGGCGGCTCCGGTCCAGCCGGCGGCAGTGAAATACAAAAAATAAAAAGGAGGATTTAATGTCCAAAGCCAAGCCTTGCTTGCTGTTCGCTCTGATCTTCCTGCTGACCGTGTCTTTTCTTCAAGCCCAGATCACCCGTCAGACGGGAACGGTGCGCGGGGTAATTAAGGATACTGACGGCCTGCCCCTGCCCGGCGTCATCATAAGTCTGACTGGGCCCAGTATGATGGGCAAAGCGACTGATATCAGTCAGGAAGATGGCACCTTCAGGTTGCCGGCGGTTCCCCCTGGCAACTATACTCTGACGGCCGAACTTCAGGGTTTCAAGACCATGACCCTAAATGAGGTTATAGTCAGGGTCGGACTGACAGTCACTCTTGATATCAAGATGGAACCGGCGGCGGTTGAAGAGCAGGTGACGGTGGTGGCCCGGGCGCCCGAAATTGACGTCCAGAAGACCAAGGTCACCACAGCCGTGACCTCTGAAGTTATCACCAGGCTGCCCCTGAACCGGAGCCTGACCAGTGTCATGAACCTGGTGCCTTCAACCGTTGGCACCATCGCTACCTATTCAGGGAGCATTCATGGCACCGACTGGAACGGTGTGACCTACGAGGTTGACGGCATCAACGCCAACTGTCCGACCACCGGCGGGGCCTTCGGGACACCGCAGTTTGATGCCATCGAAGAAATTGAAGTCATGACCGGAGCCATCCCGGCCCAGGTGGGAACGACCGGCGGGGCTTTCGTCAACATCGTAACCAAGTCGGGCGGCAATAACTTTTCCGGCCAGGCCCAGGTCTATTATACCAATAAGCACCTGGCCCAGGTTCTCTTTCCCGATGAGCAGCTCCGGTCGATGCAGATCGGCAAACCAGGTTTCAGCCTCTACGACCTGGATACCTCGGCCATGCTGGGCGGTCCGATCATCAAGGATAAGATCTGGTTCTTTACCGACGTGGCTTTAACCAAGTCCAGCAACTGGGCTCCCTTCCGGCCGACGACCATCCTCGGCACCTTTTACGATCAGTACAAAGTTCCCAACCAGAACATCAGGGGCAACATCAAGTTGACCACCGAATTCTCCAAAAAACTGAGATTCTATACGTACTTCTCCCTCAGTCAGAGCCAGAGAATGTTCGAGGCCTGGTCCAACAAGACCGAGGACAGCACCTTTGACGCCAAGCCCACCCAGTACGTTGGCACGGCCAACCTGACCTGGATTCCCAGCAGTGATTCGTTCATTGATTTCCGGCTTAATATCAACCACCTGGATTACCCCATCACGGCCAGGAACGGCTCCGACAAGATCGGTTACAGGGACGGCTATACTGGATATATCTGGAACGGTATTCAGAGCTGGGAAAGCTTCATCATCCGCCACACCAACCAGGCCTCGGTCCGGGCCACCCATTTTGCCGATAACGTTCTGGGCGGCGACCATGAGCTGGGGGCCGGGGTGGAATTCCAGTTAGGCTGGGACCGGTATTCCTACGCCAGGCAGCAACCCATGGAATGGTATTACTACAACGGCAATCCCTACTACTGGCGCGGCTACTTTGGCGTTGACCAGCCGACCATCTACGGAGACGGCCGCCTGTCGTTCACCAACTGCGGCCCGGGAAAAGGAGACAGCGTTACTGACCTCTACGAATACAGGATTGGCGCTTATTTTCAGGACAACTTCACCATCAAGAACCGCCTGACCTTCAACCTGGGTTTGAGAGTCGACTCCTACAATGGCTGGAGCGGTAAAGGTCGGTCGACCGGAACCACCGGCCTGTCCTACGAAATCGGGCAGGTCCTGGCGCAGGATC
>DMVN01000175.1 GCA_003476685.1 Acidobacteriota bacterium
GCCGACCTGCTGGGACTTCACGGCCAGGCCCGGGAGGAGAAGATAGGCTATTTCCTGAAGCTGGTTGGCATGGAGCGGGCGGCTGACCTGCAGCTCCGCAAATACTCGCGGGGTATGCTGCAGAGAATCGGCCTGGCCCAGGCTCTGCTCAACGACCCGGCCCTGGTGATCCTGGATGAACCCATGGGCGGGCTGGACCCCATCGGCCGCAAGGAATTCCGGGACATCATCGTCAACCTGAAGAAAGAAGGAAAGACAGTTTTTCTTAGTTCCCACATCCTGCAGGATATCGAGATGATCTGCGACCGGGTGGCCATCATCCTGGCTGGAGAGATTATCAACCAGGGATACCTCGGCGATTTAATTTCGGAAAAAGTCCTTTACACCGAAATTATCATCGGCGGGGNNGGCAGCTGATTTTAACCACCTGGGCGAAAGCGTTTCCAGCAGCGGCGACCGGGTGCTGCTCAAGGTTTACGAAGAAGAGAAAATTGACCAGGTGATAAACCTGGTGCAGCAGAAAAAGGGAAAAATCATCTCCCTGATTCCCAGGACCGAGACCCTGGAAGATATCTTCGTCAACATGGTGAAGAGCCAATGAAAATCACCACCATCGCCCTGAATACTTTCAAGGAAGCCAAGAGGGACCGGGTTCTGTACCTGCTGTTTTTCTTCGTGGCCATCTGCCTGCTGTTCTCCCGCTTCCTGGCCCTGCTAACGGTCGGCGACCGGGTGAAAATCATCAAGGACGTGGGGCTGGCTTCCATTTCACTCTTCGGCATGCTGATGGCCATTTTGATGGGCACCGGTCTGGTTTACAAGGAAATAGACAAGAAAACCATTTTCACCTTGCTGGCCAAACCCATCCACCGGGCCGAGTTTCTGCTGGGAAAATTCCTGGGGCTGGTGCTGACCATTTTCATCATGACCGGGCTGATGACCGTGGTCTTCATGCTGATTCTGTTCCTTCATACCTTTACCGTGGATTGGAAAATCCTGCTGGCCATTCTTTACATATTTTTTGAACTGTGTTTGATGACGGCCGTAGCCCTGCTGTTTTCGACCTTCACCACACCCATCCTGGCTTCGCTTTACTCTCTGGCCTTTTATCTCATCGGGCATCTGTCCTGGAGCCTGGAGATGCTGATTAAGAAGGTCAAGAGCGGGGCGGGGCAGGCGGCCCTGCGGCTGCTGTACACGGTGCTCCCGGACCTGGAGAATTTTAACTTCAAGACCGAGGTGGTGCACAACCTGCCGCTTCCGGCCAAGCTGCTTGGCTGGAGCTTTATTTACGGAGTGGTCTACACGGCTTTCCTGCTGCTGCTGGCCATGCTGGTCTTCCGGCGACGTGATTTTATCTGAGAGCGAGAGGGGCGAGAGATGGAGGAGTCGGAGGCCATAAGTATGGGGCGAGGCAGGAGGAAATGAGAGTACGGGAAGGGAAAGAGAAGAGCGGAAAAGGAGCAAGAACAAAGAGAAAAAGGGAAAATTAAGTAGGCCTCAAGATTTCATGGATGAACTTTAATAACTAAATTTAGGTGAGATAACGGGATAAACGGAGATAATAAGGCTGGAGAATGGCAAGCTGGAACAAAAGGTTTAAGATTAAGGATGGAAAGGTAAGTTTAAGAGCCAAGGCGGGTCTGAGAGCTTACATCAGTGCAGGAAGTATCAAGACCAGCGCACTGGAGGAAGACAAACAGCAAATAATCATAAATGAAATTAATGGAAAGAAGCTCCCAACAAAAGAATTCATGACTAAAAATAATAAGAGCCAGAGATTCAGTCCTGACCGGGAAATAATCAATAACGTAATTGAACTATAAAAAGAAGAAAAGATGAAAACAACGGAGGTAAGGAGCAGCGGCCAGAGGATGCTGCAGCACCAGAAGAATCTGCTGGTGCTGGGGCTGGTGGTTTCGCTGCTGGTGTTCTCCTGGCTGAAGATTCAGACGGATAAAGTGGCCCGGACCAGGGTGCCGGGTTCGTCCATCATTTACCTGCCGTCGGGGAAATATCTGAAGCATATGACTTTCGGCTACTCATCGCTGGCGGCGGACCTGATTTACCTATGGGCCATTCAGTACTACGGGACTTATGAAATCACCGACCGCTTCCAGTATCTGGAGCACATTTTTTCCATCATCGCCGAGCTGGACCCGAAGTATGTTGACCCCTATGAAGTGGGAGCTTTGATTGCGGTCTATGATGCCCATGACCCGAAGTTAGCCTATAAAATTCTGGACATGGGGCTGGAGAAAAATCCCGACAGCTGGATTTTCCCCTTCCAGGCCGGTCACATCGCTCAGATGCAGAAAGATTTTGAGGTGGCCAGGGAATATTACCGGAAAGCTATGGAGATTCCAGGAGCCCCGCCGATAGTGAAAAGGCTTTATGCCAATGCCACCTTCAGGACGATGAATTACCAGGAAGCCTGGGAGATGTGGAAGGAAGTCTATGAAACAGCCCAGGAAGACTGGGTGAAGGAGATTGCCTACAACCATCTTTACCGGGTCAAATCAACGGTGGATACTGAGGTCCTGGGCGAGGCGGTTAAGAAATACCGGGAGAGATTCGGGCGGTGGCCGGCTGACCTGGGGCAGCTGGTGCGGGCGGGGTTGATAAAGGAAGTGCCGAAGGATTTGGATGGAAAGGATTATGTCTATGAGGCCAGGACGGGCGAGGTGAAGCCGGCGAGGGTGTGGTGGAAACGCTGAGAGTGATTCTGGTAGCGGTGGTGGGGCTGGTCTGGGGTAGCTTCCTCAACGTGGTGATTTACCGGCTGCCGAGGGGCCTGAGCCTGGTGCGGCCGCCGTCGAGCTGTCCGAAGTGCGGGCGACGGATTAAGTGGTACGACAACATTCCGGTGCTGTCGTATGTGATACTGGGCGGAAAGTGCCGGTTCTGCCGGGCGAAAATTTCGGCGGTTTACCCGGTGGTTGAGGCCTTGACGTCAGCTTGTTTCGTGGTCGTTTATTTTCATAACCTGAGGTTTTTTGACCTGCAATTTTTTGCCGATTGCCTTTTCGTGAGCGCCCTGATTGCCCTGGGATTTATAGATTTCTTTGAGCAGATTATTCCGGACCACATTTCGCTGCCGATGCTGATTCTGGCCCTGGTTTACGCGCCTTTTAGGTATGACCTTAACCTGAGGCAGGCTTTGGTCGGGGCGGTGGCGGGCGGAGGATTCCTGTTTATCGTCTACCTGGTTTACCTGCTGTGGCGGAAGAAGGAAGGCCTGGGAATGGGCGACGTGATGATGATGCTGATGGTCGGGGCATACTTAGGCCTGAGCCGGACGATTCTGACCTTGCTCCTGGCCTCGGTAGTCGGAGCGATATTTGGATTGCTGCTGATGAAATTCCGGGGGAAGGACCTGAAGTTTGCCCTGCCCTTCGGCAGTTTCATCGCCCCGGCAGCCTTCGTGGCGCTGGTCTGGGGCGACCCCCTCATCACCTGGTACCTCTCCTTCTTCAAATAACGGGGGACACAATACTCGTTACCCTATTTTATTAACAAATTTTGTTAATTCAGTGTCAACTATTCACTCTCCGGCGAAGCATATTTTTCGCTAATACATCTATTAGTTAGATAAGCTGGGCCGCTGGTGAAAGATAAACAGCCAGACCCCAGCCATAGACCTGGTAGGTGATCCATCTGATCCATTTTAGCAGCATGACCTTATACCGGTGTGTCCCGCAATCTGGCCATAATCGATAATCGGGTCGCGCCGCAAAAAGCTTTAGGGAATTTAATTCCGCATGATATAAAACCCCGACATGATGCGTCTTTATCTATATCATGACCAGAATTGCCAGAATCGTGGTGCCAGGCATACCGCATCATATAATTCAAAGGGGTAATCGTAACCAGAAAGTATTCTTTTCCGATAAAGACAAGAGCCTTTATCTCGAAATTTTGAGATTCAATGCCACCAAACACAAGATGCAAGTTTGGTGCTATTGTTTGATGGATAATCATATACATCTAATAGCTGTTCCCGAAAGAGTTGACAGCCTGGCCCGAGCAATTGCTGAAACTCACAGGAAATACACTTACATGATAAACATTCGCCACAACTGGAAGGGTTTCCTCTTCCAGGGAAGATTTAGTTCTTTCCCGATGGACGAAGCCTATCTATATTGCTGCGCAAGATATGTTGAGCGCAATCCGGTGAGAGCGGGGTTGGTTAATTTGGCTGAAGAATACGCCTGGTCCAGCGCCAGAGCTCATGTATTCGGTTTTTTTGACCCGGTGCTGAGTCCCATGCCGCTCATAACTCAAATCCAGGACTGGAGTGCCTTCCTGCGCGGCCAGGAGAAAGAAGAAGATTTGGAGCAATTAAGAAAGAATCAATCT
The DNA here is from genome assembly GCA_003476685.1 of Acidobacteriota bacterium. Lineage (GTDB taxonomy): Bacteria > Acidobacteriota > Aminicenantia > Aminicenantales > Saccharicenantaceae > Saccharicenans. The sequence goes on from DMVN01000175.1 coordinate 4,360, forward strand.
ACCGGGCGTCCCCTCGGAGACGAGGTCTTCATCGAGCGTCTGGAAAAACTCACAGGAAGAATATTAAAGATGAGGCGGCCAGGCCGCCCGAAAATAATGAGGCACTAAAGGGGGAAAAAAGGGGGACACAATACTCGTTACCCTATTTTGCGAGGAAGATATTTTGCAAAGAAGATATCTGGCTGAAATCTTGCCGGAATCAGGCTATCATTTGAGCTAGTGAGCTAGCGTTTGGCTAACGGGTGGCCAGCGTTTGGCTTAAATTCGACTAGCCTTTGGCAAACATTTAGTTAGCATTTAGCTGGGTTGAGCTAGCACTTGGCTGGCATTGAGGTGGCGTTGAGTTAATGTTGAGCAGGTATTTAGCTGGAGTTTAGATAATTTTTGCCCAACATTTGCGCTTAATAAATTAATAAAAAATTCAATTAACTTCGATAAAATTAATTAGATTAATTAGGAAAAAAGAAATGAAACGAAATGAAATGAAAAATTGGGTAAACGAGTATTGTGTCCCCCATTTCAAGGCAAATCTATCTTCTCAATAAGAAAAATGTTGCGGGTGGCGGCTGTGACCTTGAAATCGGCGGCTACCGGCAGTCCGGGCACCCAGACAATTCTGCCGTCCGAGACAAAGACCGGGAGAAGCTGGCGCATTTCGACGGGAATTTTTCTCTCGCGAAGCAGGTCCTTCAATTTTTTCTCACCGTCCAGGCCCAGCGGCCGGTATTTATCGCCCAGTTTGCGGCTGCGCATTTCCAGCGGGAATCTCAGCCTGTCGGCATCAAGGTAACATCTGGTGTAGTCATCATACTCAGGCGGCCCCAGCGACGCGGCGGAAACCAGGCGGCCGCTGAATTCCCAGCAGTCATGAAGGCGAATGGTCTGCCGCCCATCCCACCAAAAGGAAAATCCGGTCCTTTTTTGCCCGGTTTCCAGGCGCTTGAGCCAGCCGCCTTCGTTTATCAGGACTTTATCCTTGCCCCAGCTGAATTTCTGCCCTTCTGCGAGCCTCAAGACAGCCTCGGTCTGGTCAAAGCTCGGCGACTCCAGACCCAGCGTCAGGTGCAGGAACTTCCTGATCAGGCGCCTGGCCACGGCCATCGGCATTTCCTTCAGGGCCCGCATATCAAGTTCAAAAATTGGGGATCGAGTATTGTGTCCCCCTTTTTTATGGCGGCCGCAGCAGCCGCGGGTGACTACTGGCCACATCCCCTCCACCAGCTCGGCCAGGGCTTCGTTTTCATCCTGGGCAATCAGGGCTAGCTGTGCCAGGTGGCTGACCACTTCGGGGTCAAACTCTTTCTCCAGGTGCGGAATAAGTTCCAGCCGGATTTTATTCCTGAGGATAGCCTTATCCAGGTTGGTTTCGTCCAGCCGGAATTTAATTCCCCTGTCGCCCAGATATTGCTCTATTTCCTGCCGACGCAGCCACAGCAGCGGCCGGACCACCCGACCGGCCCGAAGCCTGATGGCCTGAAGCCCTTCCAGTCCCGTCCCCCGGAATATCCTCATCAGAACCGTTTCGGCCTGGTCAGTCATAGTGTGGGCAGTGAGCACCAGGTCAGCACCCCACCTGTCGGCAACCTTTTCCAGAAACTCATAACGCTTGAGACGCCCGGCCTCCTCCAGGTTCAGTTTGTTGTGCCTGGCATATTCCCGAACTCTTCCGCGGCCTACGAAGAGCTTAAGCTTCAGCTTCCTGGCCAGCTGCCGGACAAAGCGCTCGTCGGCCGCGGCGCTCGCTCTTAATTGGTGGTTGAAATGGGCCAGGGCCAGGTCCAGCTCCGGCCAGTCTTTCTTCAACTCCAGCAACAGGTGCACGAGGGCTACCGAGTCCTGGCCGCCGGAAACAGCCACCAGCAGACGGGCTTGAGGTCCGAAAAGCTGGTTGGCCTCAACGAATCTTTTGAATTTCTGGTAAATCATAATGAAAATGGCGGCGGAGGGATTTGAACCCCCGACACTGCGGATATGAGCCGCATGCTCTGACCAACTGAGCTACGCCGCCGGGTATGTGAATTTTATATGAGCCACCCCCGTTAGTCAACAGTCCCATTCCCAGAGGGGACACCTGCTGGTGTCCCCTCTTGGGTGCTTTTATGATTTAATTCCCCCAAGAAATTTCGCCTGAAAAGAGGGGACACTTGCAGATGTCCCCTTCTCATTTCCTCCGCAACGATTTACCTGTGAAAAGTTTGGGCGGCCTTGGCAACCAGGGACACTTGCAGGTGTCCCCAACTTTGTCGCTCCAATTCAAGGGGAAAAAATATTAAAAACGGTGAAAAAAGGGGACACCTGCAGGTGTCCCCTCTGGTTAGAGGAGTTCGGCTGAGTGCTTCACCTTCACTGGCTTCTTCCCCGCCAGGAGGCCACCCTTGATCTGCAGCAGACACCCCGGGCAATCCATCACCACTACCTCCGCCCCGGTCTTTTCTATTGCCTCAAGCTTCTGCCGCAGCAAGGCTTCTGAGACCGCCGCGCGCTCCACCGAAAACACCCCGGCAAAGCCACAGCAGACATCCGCCTCCTCCATCTCTACCAGCTCGTAGCCCGCCCCCTCCAGCAACCGACGCGAAACCTCCGCCTCCTTCAGCACAAATTTATGATGACAGGAGTCATGGTAGGTGATTTTTATTTTCGCCGTCGTCTCGCCCCTTATTTCTGGTTCCGGTCGGGCCTCAATTCGGACCTCAGTTCCGACTTCCGGTCCCGGCCCCTCCCTCAAAGCGGTAACGGTTGACTGTCCCTTTCCCGCCTCAAATTCAGACCAGCCCTGGCCTTTGGCCCCACCCGCGGTCTCCTTCTCGGCCTTCTCTATATGCTGCTCTATATGGTGCCCATCTTTTACAGCCTCATCGGTTACTCCCGTCCCGCCTCCCAATCCTATCCTTTCTCCCTCTACCCTGCCCAGCTCCTCATGATACTTTACTGCGACCTCCAGACCTTCCTCCTCAACGAACGACACCAGAGTTTTCACTCGCTCCTTGAAAACCGCCGCCTTTTCCTCATCCAGCATGATCTCTGTCATCAACCTCGGGCCCAGCTCCCTCAGCATGGCTGTGCAGGTCGGGCACAAAGCTATAATCCGGTAATAATCGCCCCTGAGCAATTTCTCCGCCACCCGGCCAAATTCCTTCCTGGCTTCTTCCACATAACCCGAATTGGCCGCCGGGAAACCGCAGCAGCCATCAAACGGCACCTCCACCTCGAAGCCATGCCTCCGCAGCAATCTATACGTCGCCATCCCGGTCTCCGGGAAAAAATTTTCTATAAGACACCCCGGGAATATGGCGACCTTTTTGCCAACTCCCATCCCCGCCTGCAATCCTTCCTGACCGTGTTTCCTAACCTCATGTAACCGAAAGTCATCCTGCCCTTTGCTTCCTTCACCCCCCACCTCTTTTTTCGCCTCAACCTGCTTTTCCCTTGCATTTTCCCTTGCTTGTTCCTCCGCTACCAGCGCCGTAAAGCTCCTCTCGGCCGGCGCCGGGAACATCTCCAGCCGCCGCAGCATCCCCACCCCTGCCGACGGCGCCTCCGGCAGCGGCACTTTCACCCGGCCTTCCTTACTTATCAACGGCCTGGCCACCCTTCCCAGGGCAAAAAGCTTCCGCTCCACCTGCGGCCGTCCCAGCACCGCACCAAAAGCCGCCTTTTTCCAAAGCTTCCCTCCCCTTTCTCTGACAATCTTTTCGCGCAACCTCCT
>DMVN01000114.1:0-3377 GCA_003476685.1 Acidobacteriota bacterium
GATTCCCGCCGCCTCCACCATTTTTTTATACCGAGATGAAGAAGTCGAAATGCCCAAAGCCACAAGAGTCATAACTGGAGTCCTGGTCAGTTTTTTGATTTCGGTCATCGCTTTTTCTTCACTGTTGCCCCTGCCCCTGACGGCCCAGAAGAAAAGCCAGCCCGTTCCCGTCATCAAGGTTGAGGTGGTGGATATCAGTGGTGGCAGCCGCCTCAAAATCTCGTCCGGCACCAACCTGAATTACAGCCTGCGAAAAACTGGCTCTACCCTGACCGTTTCTTTCCGTTCGGCCAGCGGCCTGCGCTTTGACCGGACTGCTTTCCACAGCCAGCTGGTTACTTCGATTGACCTGGCCAAATCGCCCGAAGCCTACCTGCTGTTGATCAAAACCAGGACGGCCGATTTCTCCTACACTCAATCGGCCCGCTGGAATCCTTTCGAGCTGACCGTTGAGCTCAGGGTCCGGGAGGAGCAGAAAACTCCGGTTGAGACCAGACCTGTCACCACTGAAAAACCGGCTGAGGTCCCGGCCCAGCCTCAAGCTGCCACCTCTGACCAGCCCGCTGCCCAGTCCGTCGCGGCCAGGAAACAGGTCAAAACTATCGTCATAGACCCGGGTCACGGCGGCAACGAAACCGGGGCCAAGGGAGCCTACGGAACTCTGGAAAAGGATATAACCCTGAGCGTTTCCCGCAAGCTCAAGGAAGCCATCGAGCGCGGGCTGAAATACCGGGTGGTTATGACCAGGGAGGCCGACATCTCGGTTCCCCTGGAAAGGCGGGCGGCCATTGCCAATAACAATAAGGCCGACCTGTTCATCAGCATTCATGTCAACGGTTCACGACGGACCAAAGCCACCGGGTCCGAAACCTTTTTTCTGAGCCTGAATGCCAGCGACGAAGAATCGCGACGCCTGGCTTATTTTGAAAACAACTCGCAGGAGCTGGAAAACCGGGTGCCCGAGAAGGACTTTGATGACCTGAAATTGATCCTGTGGGACATGGCTCAGTCTGCCTATCTCAAGCAGAGCAGCCAGCTGGCCGAGCTGGTGCAGCAGGAACTCAACGAATTGCTGAACACCAGGAACCGCGGAGTCAAGCAAGCTCCTTTCAAGGTGCTGACCGGAGCCGCCTGCCCGGCCATTCTGGTGGAAGTGGCCTTTATCACCAATCCCGAAGAAGAAAAAATGTTGCAGTCAGAAGATTTCCAGGCCCGGGTGGCCGAGGCCATCTACCGTGGCCTGAATAGATTTTTACAACTTTATGAGAAGCCATGAATCGCAAAAAAAAGAAGAAGCTGACGACCCTGTTAATCCTGCTGGCGGTGCTGTTGGTCGTGGCCCTGATTTTTTTCTTCAGCGGCGGCGGCCGGGAAAAAATAAAACATGCGGCCAGGACCACGGTTTCCAGCGGCGGCCAGGCTCAGGAAGTCCGGATGAAGAAGGTTACCCTCTTTTTTCTCTCCGAAAGCGATAACCTGCTGCACCCGGAAGAAAGGGAAATCAGGGTTGGCAGCCTGAACGAAGAGGCCAGGGCCGTGGTTGAGGAACTGATCAAGGGGCCCAGGTCAGGCCTGTTAGGCACGCTGCCTGAAAACACCAGGCTCCGGCAGGTTTTTGTAACCCAGGACGGGACGGCCCTGGTTGACCTGAGCCGGCAGATCCTGGAAGCCAGTTATTACGGGTCTTCCGGGGAGATGGCCGCGGTTTACTCTATCGTCAACTCCCTGACTTTTAATTTCAAGAATATAAAGAGGGTCAGCCTGCTGGTGGAAGGTAATGAAAGGGAAACACTGGGGGGCCACATTGACCTGTCCCGCCCCTTCAACCCCGATTATTCCATCGTCGTCAGATAAAGCTGTTAAAAGAAATCCGACCATGAAGATGAAAAAGCTGCCCCGGGTGGTTATCGTCGGTTATCCCAACACCGGCAAGTCCACCCTGTTCAACCGGCTTCTGGGGCAGCGCAAAGCTCTGGTCCATTCGCTGCCCGGCATGACCCGGGACCTGATCACCGGTGTGGCCAGGGTCGAGGAGCGGGAATTTCTCCTGGTGGATACCGGCGGTTTTGCCGATGGCCAGGTAGACCCGATTTCGGCCAAGGTCAGGGCCAAGGCCCTGGAAGCGGCCCGGACGGCCGACCTGCTGATCTTCTTGCTGGACGGTAAACGGCCGCTATCGGCTGGTGAGGAAGAGCTCTTTCTGGAACTTAAAAAATACAACCGGCCGCTGCTGGCGGTGGTTAACAAAATAGATACTCCGGAAGCTGAACCAGACCTGTCTGAATATTACCGGCTGGGGGTTAAGGATTTTATAACCATCTCGGCCGAGCATAAACTGAACCTGGAATATCTGAAAGAAAAAATAAGAGAAATGCTGCCACCCGCCCCCGACCAGGGGCCGGAACCGGAGCCGGCGGCCAGGGCTCTGAAAATTGCCATTGTCGGCCGGATAAACGTCGGCAAATCTTCCCTGGTCAACCGCCTCTGTGGCGAGGAGCGGCTGCTGGTGAGCGAAATCCCGGGAACCACCAGGGACAGCGTTGATACTCTGATCATCAGGAATAAGAAAGCCTATTGCCTGGTGGACACCGCCGGCATCAGGAAATTCAGCGGCACCAGGGATTCCAGAGAAAAGGCAGGCATCATCAGGGCCCAGCGCAACATTGAAGAAGCTGACGTCATCTGTTTGGTGCTCGACCTTCAGGAATTTCCTACCCGTCAGGATGCTCACATTGCCGGACTGGCCCATAAATCCGGCAAGCCCCTGTTAATTGCCCTGAACAAATGGGACCTGGCCGAAAAACAGAAAGTCAACCCCCTGGAAGTAAGGAACCACGTCTTCAGCCGGTTGAATTTTGTCGATTATGCCCCGCTGGTTTTTGTTTCGGCCCTGACCGGCCAGCGGGTGATGAAAATCCTGGACCTGGCCGAGGAAGTTTATGCCTCAGCTTCCAGGAAGGTGGATACTTCCGACCTGAACAAATTCTGGGAGAAATTCTCCAGGGAATACCCACCCCGAACCAGGGATGGGGCCACCCTGAAAATTAAGTACATAGTGCAGAAGGGTATCCGGCCCCCGGTTTTTGTGCTTTTTGGCCACAGCCGGGCCCCCCTCCTGCCGGCCTATGAAAAATTCCTGGCTGATGTTTTCCGCCGGCAGTTCGGTTTCAGCGGGACACCCCTCCGGTTTATCCTGAGAAAAAGCTGAGCCGGAGATTGATAGCCCGGCGACGATTCCGGGAATGACGGGGCCGGGGCCGGCAGGGGGCTGCCGTCAGCCACCAACCCGGGCAAAAGTTCCATTTTTTCTTGACTTTATGGCTTTATTCTTATATAAAATATTTCTAATTGTCTGATAGCCAGATGTGTAAGGAGGT
>DMVN01000114.1:3503-7760 GCA_003476685.1 Acidobacteriota bacterium
TACAGACCAGACCTGGTCCAGGCTTACCGCTACATCGGTGAAAGCTACAAGCAGCTCTATAAACCCGGTGTTGAGTCCGCCCTGAACAAGGAACTGGAAAGGAAAGCCCTGGAAGCCCTGAACAAGGCCCTGGAAATTGAGCCCAACAATAAAGACATCATTTATTCGCTGGGCGACATGTATGACAAGCTGAGGAAATTCCCGGAAGCGGAGAAGCTCTATCTGCGGATCCTGGAGCTGGACCCGCAGAATATGGACAACTTCTATGTTGTGGCCGAGTTCTACAGCCGCTATGCCGGAGAAATCCCGGATGCGGCCAAGAAAGCTGAAACCATGTACCTGCGCCGCATCGAGGCCGACCCCGAAAACCCGATGGGTTATGCCTACGCCGCCAACTACTACGAACACCTGCCGGTTTCCGAACAGAACCTGGAAGGGGCCATCGAGAATTTCGACAAGGCCAATATGTTCTGGGAAAAAAGGATTGCCCTTGACCCGGAAAACCCCCAGGCCTGGCTGGCCAAGGGAGTCAACCGCTGGAGCCGGGCTTACCGTTTCCAGGTGGTTCCGGAGGCTGAAAGACTGGCCATTGCCAGGGATGCCCTGCAGGCCATCGAAAAAGCCAGAGACCTCGATCCCAATTATCCCGAGCCCTACAGCTGGCTGAGCGTTCTCTACCAGAGCGTTCTGGCCAAGCTGGAACCTGACAAGGCGGCCCGTTATACCGCTGAAGGCCAGAAGAATATCGAGAAATTCCAGGAACTGAGAAAGAGAGCGGCCGAAAAGAAGAAACTCGAGGAAGAACTCAAGGGCGTTAAATAAGAACGCTGCTAAGGGGGCAGCCGGTGTTCCGACTGCCCCCTTTTTATTTTATTTGTTTGAATGTTTATTCCCTTAAAAGACGAAAACCCGACCTCAAGATTTCCGGTTATCACCGTTATTCTTATTACCGTTAATTGCCTGGTCTTTCTTTACCAGGCTTTCTCCCCCCACGGGCTGGAGTACCATGTGCTCCGGTTTGGCATCATTCCCTACGAAATTACCCACTGGGGGATGGAGGCGGCCATCCCCCGGATTTTCTGGCCACTCAGCCTGCTGACCGGAATGTTCCTCCACGGCAGCCTGCTCCACCTGGCCGGCAACATGCTGTATCTCTGGATTTTCGGCAACAATGTTGAAGATTTCCTGGGGTCGGTGAAGTTTCTGTTTTTCTACCTGACCTGCGGGATTACGGCTTCTATGCTTCAGGTAGCCATCTATCCCAATTCCAGGATTCCGATGATCGGGGCCAGCGGGGCCATCGCCGGACTTCTGGGTGCCTATCTCATCCTTTATCCCTCGGCCAGAGTCAAGACCCTGGTTTTCCTGTTTTTTTACATCACCTTAATCTATGTCCCGGCCTGGGTGCTGCTCGGCCTGTGGTTTGTGCTGCAGTTGTCCAACATAGGAATGGGGGGAGGCGTGGCCTGGTTTGCCCATATCGGCGGTTTTTTGGCCGGGCTGTCCCTGGTGCTGCCGGCGGCCAGGAAGCGCCAGAAATTCTACTATGTTTAATAAGAGCTTGAATTTACGGGGAAAAAAGGCTACAATTAGTCGCTACCTGCGGTTGACAATTCAAGCGTAATTTAGTATCTTTATTCATCAAATTAGCCATATTTTTTCATAAGGCAAGGTTGGACAATGAAGACTTATCATCCAAAAAAAGACGAAGTTCAACAGAAGTGGTGGCTGATAAACGCCGAGGGCCGGATTCTGGGCCGGCTGGCAACCGAAATTGCCGTTCTGTTGAGAGGCAAGAATAAGCCCCAGTTTGCTCCCAATACTGACGTGGGCGATTTCGTGGTCGTGGTCAATGCCGAGAAAGTCAAGGTCACCGGTAATAAACTGGAAGACAAGATGTACTACCATCATTCCCAGTATCCGGGCGGCCTCAAGGAGAAAAAGCTCAGGGAAATGCTGGACAGCAAGCCGGAAGAGGTCATCAGGAAGGCTGTCTGGGGTATGATCCCAAAGAATAAACTCGGCCGGGCCCTGATTAAAAAACTTAAAGTCTACCGCGGTTCTGAACATCCCCATCAGGCTCAGAACCCTGAGGAATACAAGTTTTAGGAGGAACCTTGAGTCTGATTCAGTATTACGGAACTGGTAAAAGAAAAAACGCCATTGCCCGGGTTTTCCTGAGGTCGGGCAAGGGTGATGTCACTCTGGTGGTCAATAAAAAGCTCCGTCCCTTTGAGGAGTATTTCAAGCTGGATTCCCTTCGTCTGGCCATCCGTCAGCCCCTGATGGTCACCGAAACCGAGAACAAGTTCGACATCTTCATGAGGGTGGAAGGTGGCGGGCTGCGCGGGCAGGCTGAGGCCATCCGCCTGGGTGTGGCCAGGGCTCTGGTCGAATTCAACCGCGAGCTGAGGCCGATTCTGCGGAATGCCAACCTGCTGACCAGGGATTCCAGAATCAAGGAACGGAAAAAATACGGCCTGCTGGCTGCCAGAAAGGCACCGCAGTATCATAAGAGATAAAGTCCTGGAAAGGGAGGAAGTCCTTTGGTTTCAGTAACAATGAAAGAGCTCTTGGAAGCTGGCGTTCACTTCGGTCATCAAACCAGACGCTGGAATCCGAAGATGAAGGAATACATCTTCGGTCAGAGGAACGGGATTTACATCATCGACCTGCAGAAGACCATCAAAAGTTTCAAGGAAGCCCTGCAGTTTGTCAAAACCGTAGCTGAGAACGGCCGGCAGATTCTGTTTGTCGGCACCAAAAAGCAGGCCCAGGATATCATCCGGGATTATGCCCTGAAGTCCGAATCAAGCTATGTCAACCAGCGCTGGCTGGGAGGGCTGCTGACCAATTTCCGGGTTATCCGTAACAGCGTGGAAAAGCTGGTGGAGATGGAAGAAATGCGGCAGGATGGCCGCTGGGAACTCCTCTCCAAGAAGGAGCAGTCGCGGAAAGAAAAAGTCTACCGCAAGCTTCAGAAAAACCTGGGCGGCCTGGTCAACCTGACCGAACTGCCCGGGGCCGTTTTTGTCATAGATTCTTCCAAGGAAGAAATTGCCATCGCCGAGGCCCGGAAGATGAAAATCCCGATCGTGGCCGTGGTTGATACCAACGGCGACCCGGAAGGAATTGATTATCCCATCCCTGGCAACGACGATGCGGTCAGGGCTATCGAGCTGTTTGCCTCAAAGGTGGCTGAAGCCATAATTGAGGGCAAGAAAGCCCGGCTGGCCCAGGGTATGATGGAAGAAAAGAAAGAGGAAGTTCCGGCTGAAGCTCAGCCAGCGGAAGCCGTATCCCAGACTGATTCCGGCGACAGGAACGAATAGACAGGCCGGTAAAGGAGATAAACCATGGCGGAAATTAAAGCCGAACTGGTCAAGGCCCTGCGGGACAGAACCGGTATCGGGATGATGGAATGCAAAGAAGCCCTGCAGGAAGCCGGCGGCGATATAGACAAGGCCATCGAAATTCTGCGGAAAAAAGGCCATGCCCGGGCCCAGGATAAAGCCGACCGGACGGCGGCTGACGGAGCGGTCGGGGCCTATGTCCATGCCACCAACCGCATCGGGGTGCTGATCGAGGTCAACTGTGAAACCGACTTCGTGGCCAGGAATGAGGAGTTTAAAGAACTGGTCAAGAACCTGGCCATGCAGGTGGCGGCCTCCAACCCCCAGTATATTTCACCCGAAGAAGTGCCAGCCGAAGTGATCGAGCGGGAAAAAGAGATCATCAGGGCACAAATCCAGGATGCCAAGAAACCCCCGCAGATTATCGAAAAGATTATCGAGGGCAAGCTGGGGAAATTCTTTGAAGAAGTCTGCCTGCTTGACCAGCCCTATATCAAGGATGATAAAATAAAGGTCAGAGATCTGGTCAACAGCCATATCTCCAAGTTTGGCGAGAATATCAAGGTCAGGCGTTTTGTCCGGTTTGAAATCGGTAAATATTGAACGGCGATAAAGAGTAATGGACGAGGGCAAACCAGCTTATAAGCGGGTGCTGCTGAAGTTATCGGGTGAAGCTCTGCTGGGAGACCAGCCCTACGGACTCGACTTCAAGAAAGTCCGGGCCATCGCCAGAGAAATCAAGCAGGTCCACGAACTGGGGGTGGATATTGCCATCATGATCGGCGGCGGCAACATCTTCCGCGGCTCCCGGGGCGTGGAGGAGGGGATGGACCGGGTTTCGGCTGACCACATCGGCCTGCTGTCGACCGTCATCAACGGCCTGGCCCTGCAGGATGCCCTGGAA
>DMVN01000160.1 GCA_003476685.1 Acidobacteriota bacterium
GTTTTAACCGCCACAGATGTTTCCTTAAATTCCGGAATGTATTTGGAAACCGGGTCATCCAGCAGAAGCTTGCCTTCTTCCATCAGCATCATCACCGCCACCGAAGTCACAGCTTTCGATTGAGAAGCGATACGGAAGATGGCATCCAGGGGCATCGGGTCTGGCTTATCGAACCTGAATCGGCCAAAGGCTCGGTGGTAAGCCACTTTACCATCTCTGACAATGAGCACCACCAGGCCCGGCGCGCCCTTCTGGTCACAGTAACTCTGCATTACCTGGCCAAGACGTTCCAGTCGTCCGGCCGACAGTCCGACCTCGNNCGGGGCGGGCGGCAGGCAGGTTGCCCGGCCAGGCAGACAGGCTGAGAGACAAGACCAGCCAAACCAGGCTGAAATAACGGGCAAAAACCCGGACGGGAATTCCCGGAGCTTGACCAGATATTTTTCTGCCGGCAGCTTTTTCTTGCCTGGCTGCTTCCTTGTGGAAACCGAATGATAACTTTGAGTTCATAGGCCCTCCTCTATCGCGTTTTATCCTGCAGTTTTTCGTTGAGCAGTCGTCATTATTCTGATCCGAAGAGAAGTGCTTTTACCCTTCTCTTATTATCTCCCGAAATGCAAGTAACCAATGACATTGTCGCTATTTTTACCTGACTATATCCCATCCGGTCCACGTCTGTCAAAAGGCCGTATGAGTTCAGGACAATTAGTGACACTTTTACCCAAGATGTTTTGGCGATAAATAGCTCTCCTGTTTGGTGTCGGTGGCCCCAGGCATAACTTGGCCCAAAGAGATAAAGCAATATTTTCTCAACGGCAAGGGGATTAATGTCCATCATCATTCAAAGGATTCTAACGTGTCACTAATGTATCTGACCTAGCACAAAGGCCGGATTCCCGGCTTAAAACTGCACCAGATAGATTCTTGGCCCCAGGAGAAAATCTACCCGAAATCGTCTTGCCCTCTGGCTGGTCAAGCCCTTAAATATTGGGGTGATATTAGCCAGGAGGCCAGGACAGGCAGTTGGAGATTAAGGTCAGGCGAGCGGGGGGTTAAAGGAGCTGGTCAAAAGCTATCAGCAAGGCGCTAACAGGGAAAAGGGTCTGGTTCTGCAGGAGTTTGTTGGTCTTGCCGGTTATAATCGCTGTTATGCCCGCTGGTTATTGAGAAGCAGTAGTCGGAAAGTAATGTTATCAGGTAAAGAAGGGCAGCAGGTAGTGTTTATCCAAGAGGTGAGGGAGATAAAGCCGATGAGGCCGCCTGGGCTTTGTGTCTGTTCTCATCTTGACTGAAATCAACCGGCCATAATATACTCAGCGGCGTGACCAAAGAATCTCCGGCCCGCATCTGGGAAATAGATTTTCTGCGGGGGCTGGCCATCATCCTGATGGTCGGCTACCATCTGCTCTACGATTTGGGCGATTTTGCTGGCCTTGAAAAATTCCTCGGCTTTTCCACTGACCTGACGACACCGGCCTGGCTCCTGGCCCAGCATTTTTTTGCCGGGCTGTTCGTCATCCTGTCCGGGATCAGCTCTAATTTCAGCCAGAACAATTTCCGGCGCAGCCTGAAATACCTGGCCGTAGCCCTGGTAATCACCGCGGCCACCTGTATATTTGACCCGGGCTCGGTGATCCTGTTCGGCATCATCCACTGCCTGGGGATTTCGGCGCTGATTTATAGTCTGTTCTTCAGGAAATCAGGGCCGGTCACCTGCCTGGTATCGGGCCTAATAATCGCAGCCCTCAGCGCTCTGCTCCCGTCTGTCCACAAAACTCTTTCCATAAACTCTAACTGGCTGCTGCCGCTCGGACTCCACCGCCCGGATTTTGCCTCCTTTGATTATTTCCCACTGATTCCGTGGTTTGGGGTTTTCCTGGCTGGCGCGGCCCTCGGCCGCTGGTTTTATTCAGACCGAAAGAGCCTGGTCCCCCGACCGCTGCCTGAAACAATTGTCAACTGGTGCGGTCGCCATTCCCTCTGGATTTACCTCCTGCACCAGCCTATCATCCTGGCCATACTTTACCTGCTGGGCTATGTAACGCTTTCCTAAATTAGGAAATTAAGTATCTCCTTCAGCCTTTAACTCCTCTTGTCGCCATAAATTGTACCTTATAGTCTATCATTGCTACGAACTGGCTGGGACTACTTGAAATAGTCAGCCAGGAGCCTGCTTCCAACTAAATATTCTTCATCAATTTCTGGAAATCGTTTTTCTTCAGGAGTTTTTCCATCTCAAAAAATTGCTTTAAGAGCTGGTTAACTTCCTGCACCGGGCGGCCGCTGCCCCGGGCAATCCGGGCCCGCCTCCGGCCATCAATGATCCGGGGATTTTCTCTCTCAGCCGGGGTCATGGAATTGATAATAGCTTCAAAATAGACCAGCTTCTTATCGTCCACCTCCAGCTGGCCCATTTTCTTGAAGGGACCGCCCTTGGGCAGCAGGTCAAGCAGTCCGGACAGGCTGCCCATCTTTTTTAGCTGCTGCAGCTGTTTGCGGAAATCTTCCAGGGTGAACTGCTGCTTTTTGATTTTCCTGGCGATTTCCTCGGTTTCTTTCAGGTCCGCTTCCTTCTCGGCTCTCTCAATCAGGCTCAGGAGGTCGCCCAGACCCAGGATACGGGAAGCCATCCGGTCGGGGTGGAAAACTTCCAGCTTATCAAACTTTTCGCCGACTCCGATGAACTTAATCGGTTTATGGGTCACCTGGACGATGGACAGGGCGGCTCCGCCCCGGGCATCACCGTCCAGCTTGGTCAGAATGATGGAGGTCAGCCCGATTTTTTCTTCAAAGGCCTGGGCGCTGCGGACGGCATCCTGGCCGGTCATGGCGTCGCCCACGTAGATAACCTCGGTGGGCTGGAGAATATCCTTGACCAGGCGAAGTTCAGCCATGAGCTCTTCATCAATGTGCAACCGGCCGGCAGTATCAACAATCAGCGGGTCGTATCCCCGGTTCCTGGTATAGGCCACGAGTTCTTTCAGGGCTTGGGCCGGGTCTTTCATCTTCTCGGCTGTCATCTCGTAAAAAGGGAGATTCAATGATTTGGAAATTATCCGCAACTGGTCCTGGGCCGCCAGCCTTTTCAGGTCAAAAGACACCAGCAGTGGATTCCGGCCCAGCCCTTTAACATAACGGGCTAACTTGCCGGAGGTGGTGGTCTTGCCGCTGCCCTGCAACCCGACCAGCATGAACACCGACGGCGGCTGACTGGCAAAGGTCAGGGGCCGGGCCTCCTGCCCGAGAATTTCGGTCAGTTCATCCCGGACAATCTTGATGAAATGCTGGGCCGGGGTCAGGCTCATCATGACTTCCTGGTTTAAAGCCTTAGCCTTAACCCGGGCTTCAAATTCCTTGACCACCTTGTAATTTACATCAGCTTCCAGGAAAGCCAGACGCAGCATCTTCAGGGCCTCGGCAATATTCTTTTCGGTAATCTTGCCTTCGCCCCGGATGTATTTCAGGGTTCTCTGGATTTTTTCGGTAAGCTGCTCAAACATTCAGGTCACCTGACTGCCTTAAATCTTACGCCAGCCGGCAGCGGAGGTCAATCTAATGGCCGGAGGCAGGTTCTGGTTTCAGTCCCGGCAGACAGCCGTCTCTTTAATTTAAGCTGGATACGGCTGAGGCCGATCAAAAGGGATTAAACTGGAAGCTACCACGGGAAAGACGGGCCGGATGATACTGCCATAAAGCCACCTCCTTTCACCCGGTTTGCAGGCGACAGGAGAATTTGCCGCAGCCCGGTTATCGTCCCGGCCCTTGACCCTATACAAAGTACCTGGATGCTCTTTCTCCATAAAATCCTGTCATTAGCCACCCACAACCCCAACCCCAATGGCCAGGTTGTCATCCCGGCCCGCCCCTGAGACTGCTCAGGGACTCCCTTTATCAGCCCACCGGCCTGAACTTCTACCCCCCAAGCTTCAACCTCTCGGTTCAGGGAGAAGCCTTTCGGGGAGAAGCCTTCTTTACCTAAGTTATTGTTTATAAAGTAATTAATCAGCAGGGCAATCAACCTGCTTGACAACCCACCCTGTTCTGGGTAAAGTTTTACTAACTTTCAGGAAGGTGAATAATGACCCAAAAGAACGGTAAGCCTGTTAATTCAGGCCAGGACAGCCCTTTCAGCTCGAAGATCGACTATGAAGAATTGCGTAAACTGATTGCTCTCCTGGAAGAGAAGAACCTGACCCAGTTTGAGCTGGAAGTGGAGGGTTTTAAGATCAAATTGAGCCGCAGCCTGGGCAATTCTTCCAACCCCACCCAGGTTATGTTCACCCCGGCCCCGACCGAAACTGCCAGGATAATAGCGGCCAACGGCGAAATGCCGGTTTCGACTCCGACCCTGGTCGAGGACAAAAATATCCACTATATCACTTCACCCATGGTCGGAACCTTTTACCGGGCCCCTTCGCCCACCTCTCCCCCGTTTGTGGACATAGGTGATGCGGTTAAAAAGGGCCAGACTCTGTGCATCGTCGAAGCCATGAAGCTGATGAATGAAATCGAAAGCGACGTCAGCGGGGTAGTGGTGGACATCCTGGTGGAAAACGGCAAGCCGGTCGAATACGGCCAGAAGCTTTTTGCCATCAAAGTGAGCGCCTGACAACCATGTTTTCCAAGATTCTGGTCGCCAACCGAGGGGAAATTGCCCTCAGGGTTATCCGGTCCTGCAAGGAACTTGGCATCAAAACCGTGGCCGTCTTTTCCGAGGCCGACCGACATGCCCTTCATGCCATGCTGGCCGATGAGAGCATCTGCATCGGGCCGGCCAAAGCTTCCGACAGCTACCTGAACATTCCCAATATTCTGAGCGCGGCCGAGATTACCGGAGCTGAAGCCATCCATCCTGGCTACGGCTTCCTGGCCGAAAACGCCAAGTTTGCCGAAATCTGCCAGAACTCCGGGTTTGTTTTCATCGGGCCCCCGCCGGACATCATCAGGCTGATGGGCGACAAGAACCGGGCCCGCCAGGCCATGAAAAAAGCCGGCCTGCCGGTCGTTCCGGGCAGCGACATTGTGCTGGAAGATGTGGCTGAAGCCAAGAAGGTCGCCCAGAAAATCGGCTACCCGGTAATCATCAAGGCAGCCGCCGGTGGCGGCGGCAAGGGCATGCGGGTGGTGCAGCAATTGGACGGGCTGATGGAGGCCATCGAGTCGGCCATGCGCGAAGCCAAAAGTTCCTTTGGCGACGCGGCGTTGATCGTCGAAGCCTTTGTCGAGCGCGGGCGCCACATCGAGGTGCAGATCGT